>CAZNJW010000020.1:24173-28041 GCA_964573455.1 uncultured Anaeromyxobacteraceae bacterium
ATTATTTCGAGTGCCTTGGACTGTCTCGCGAGGTCGGCACGTCCGGTGTCAGAGAGGCGTGGATCCGGACATCCGCGGAGCTGATGGATCTGCGGGTCCGCACCGCTGGACTTGAAGGAGCCGCTGCCTCGATCGACATGGTCGAGCGGGTCTGTGCGGATGCGTTCGAGGTACTGTCCGACCCGGATCTTCGTCTGGCCTACCTCAGGGCCGGCGATTGATTCGGAGGTTCGCCCGTTGCAGACGCGGGCAATGGAGCTGACATGGCCGTTTTGAGAATCTGCAGATGGCCCGAAGAAGTGTTGACTAAGAAGGGCGTCGAGGTCGGCGAGGTCGATGACGGGATCAGAAAGCTGATCGACGACATGGCCGAGACGATGTACGCGGGCAAGGGCATAGGACTGGCGGCGCCCCAGGTCGGAAAATCGCTGAGGATCGCGGTGATCGACGTGCCGGGCGACGAGGAGTTCCAGCCGACCGGACTGGTTGCCATGGTCAATCCCAGGATCGTCGCGCAGGACGGTTCTGTGACGATGGATGAAGGGTGTCTGTCTTTCCCCGGGATCGAGGTGAACGTCAAGCGCGCGTTCACGGTCACGGTCGAATACACCGACCGGGACGGCCGGCCGCAGAAGCTGGAGGTCTCCGATCTGGCCGCGATCTGCGTCCAGCATGAGCTGGACCACCTCGACGGCGTTACGATGATCGATCGCGTCGGACCGATCCGGCGCAAGCTGGCGCTCAGGGACTACCAGAAGTCTTGCAGGGGCAGGGCAGCGGATCAGGGGAATGCCTGACATGAATCATTCCGCTATCCGGGTCGTTTTCATGGGTACCGCTGATTTTGCGGTGCCGTCGCTTCAGGCGCTCGTCAGTGCCGGTTACGACGTCTGCCTGGTCGTCACCAGACCGGACAAGCCGAGCGGCCGTGGTCTGACTGTGACCGAAACCCCGGTTGCTGCGGCGGCGGCGCTTTTCGGAATCGATGTGTTCAAACCGACAGGACTGCGCGACCCGGCGGTTCAGGCCAGGCTTTCGGCGTGCGCGGCCGACTTTTTCGTCGTTGCCGCATATGGCCGGATTCTGCCTCCGGCAGTGCTTTCGATGCCTCGCCTGGGATGCGTGAACGTGCACGGAAGTCTGCTGCCCAGGTACCGTGGCGCCGCCCCGATTCAATGGTCGGTCATCAACGGCGATGCCGAGACCGGCGTGACCATAATGATGATGGACGAGGGATGCGACACCGGCCCCATCCTGCTTTCGGGAAAGACTCCCGTACGTGACGAAGACACGGCGGCGACTCTTTTTGAAAGGCTCGCGGGGATGGGACCGGGGCTCCTGCTTGAAGCCCTCGCCGGCCTGACCGCCGGAACGCTGATTCCGGTCGGACAGGACCACGCGCAGGCGACGGTCGCCCCGATCATGGACAAGGACGTCGGAAGGATCGACTGGTCCCGAACCTCAAGACAGATTTCCTGCCTGGTCCGTGGCGTGGAACCCTGGCCCGGTGCGTTCACCGTAACTTCTTCCGGGATTCGTGTCAGGGTGTTTCCGTTCCTGAAGCAGATCGAGGCCGCCGCCATGGCTCCGGACTGGCATGGACAGCGGCCCGGAACGGTGCTGGCCGCCGGCGGACCATATGGCGATTCGATGATGGTACGCACGTCGGACGGGGCGGTGGCGATTGACTCCGTTCAGCCGGCAGGGGCGAGGCGCATGACACCGGCCGCCATGGTTGCGGGCAGGCGACTTCATGCAGGTGAAGTCCTGGGGCAGACATCCGGGGGACGCGATGAATAGGTGGACAGCCTGTTCAGTGATGCTTATTGCCGCCGTGCTTGCCACGTCCTGCCAGGGGCGTGTTTCCCGTTCCGGACCCTTGTCCGGAGCTGGTGCGGCCGGAACGCCGGTTTCAAGCGACACCGAATCCGCGGACGGATGGAGCCTTGCCCCTGCTGTTGAAAAGGGGATGCTGGCGACATCCAGCGTGTCGGTCACTATCGAGCGGGGCGACGCGCCGGTCGAGATGACCGATTCGTCGATGCTGACCATTCTTCCGGGCGGGGATTTCCGTTTCTCAAGATCAAGAATCCACAAGGGCGCTGCCGACGGACGGTCGGACGAGTCGACCGGTGCCATCCGCGTCGGCTCCGACTACTTCACCGCCGGAACGTCCGGCCTCTGGGTGCGCTGGGACGACGCGATAGCCCAGCCTCGCGCGCAGGTGCGTGCGTTCATTAATGACGAGGACTCGCTGGCGAACCTGGTCAGACAGTGCGCGTTGCTGGAACCACCCGATGACAAGGGCGTTTCCCGCGTGTCGCTTGCCTCCTCGCCGTGTCGTTTTGCAACGTCCGGGTCGGGTGGCCCGACAGAGCCATGGTCGGGCGATGTGTCGGCTCTGGAGGGCACCGTTAAACTGGACGGCCGTGTTCCACTGGAGATAGCCGTCAGTCTTGCGTTCGATTCGGCCTTCGACTCGGTCGCGGTCAAGGTTGGAATGACCTGGAATCTTCAGGTTAAGGTCGGGGGCGATCTGCCGGTGGTGAAGGCTCCCGAGCAGTTTGTCGAGTCCAGGCGGCCCAGACCGGTACGTATGGTCGAGTCTGTCCTGGGTGAGCTGGTTGATGATTGGGGACCGGGCGCGCCAGCCAATCTGGCGGGCCGGAAATCGAAGTAGTCGCGTCGGCAGGTCTGGCGCCGAAAGGAAATCAAGGAGAATCACATGTGGTCCGAGGAGATCGATGAGATAACGGTCGAATACGAAGAAGACGGGATTCAGGTGGTTCGGGAAGAGGCAAAGAAAGTCATTGCCCGCGGCGCCTGGCCGGTGTTGATGTTCAAGTACCGCGAATGGTCGCGTTCCGATAACGGTTTTGGAGAACCCAGGTACACCATAAGAAAGTACCGGAAGCGCGATGGAACCTACCGCCTTGAGGCGAAATTCAATATCGGAAAACCCGAGCAGGCCGCCGAAATCGCGCTAGCCCTTGCCGAGTGGGCCGCCGAGGACACTACCGACTCCGAGATCTGACATCCCATACCCGTTTGGTTTCAAGCGTTTGCAGAAATCCTGCAGCGCCGAGATCAAATTCCCTTGACAGTGCTCACCCTCGCATCTATCATCCTCGCCGTTTCGCCCAGAAGGGCGTTGGCACTTTGAAAACTGACCGAAAAAAACGATGCGGGCGGCGAATTAGTTCTTGACACGATGTTGTCAGGCGATTATCCTGTTGCTCCGCGTCGACGAAAGCGGTCGGTTGCGGTGCTTGAAAATCAGAACCGGCGGTCGAAAGGTGAGCGCTGGAGATTCGGATGAAAGAATTTTGATAAAAAGTTCTTGACACGAAAATCCAACCCGTTCATAATTCCTCCCCGCTCCGCCAGAAAAGGCGGCTGATTGAAAACCGGAAGCGCGAACGCATGGCGACGAGAAAAAGAAGCCTGCGCTGCTGGACGCTTCGCTCCTTGAAAACTGAATAGCAGGTTACGTAAGAACGATCCCGTTCAATTCCAAACCAGAAAGGGTCTGGGCGAAAGTCAAGACCTTTCAATAAATCAAACTGGAGAGTTTGATCCTGGCTCAGGACGAACGCTGGCGGCGTGCCTAACACATGCAAGTCGAACGAGAAAGTCCCTTCGGGGGCGAGTACAGTGGCGCACGGGTGAGTAATACGTGGATAACCAACCCTCGGGTGGGGGATAACAGTCCGAAAGGATTGCTAATCCCGCATAAGACCACGGCAGCTGCGGCTGCTGCGGCCAAAGGCGCTTTATTGTGTCGCCTGAGGACGGGTCCGCGTCCCATTAGCTTGTTGGCGGGGTAATGGCCCACCAAGGCGATGATGGGTAGCTGGTCTGAGAGGAT
>CAZNJW010000021.1:0-27452 GCA_964573455.1 uncultured Anaeromyxobacteraceae bacterium
AAATATTGCACGCGGGCGTCCGATTCGCCGATGCGGGTATCGGTGCGTTAATCCGTCACTGTATGTCATGGCACAACGAAAACGGCGACATTGAACTATGATCATGCACCGTCCAGCCTGTTCCCGTGATGATCTGTTGAATTATCCTTTGAATGTTGATCATAATACTTGACATTGCTTCTGCGGGTTGGTAGCCTCGACCCGGATTCTTCAATGAGAACTCGAACAGAGGGCAGCGTGGTTCAGATTGTTGATGACAATTCCGTAAGCCTTGGCAACACCCCGCTGGTCAGCATTGACCGAATGACCGCGGGGAAACTGACTGTGGTGCTCCTGCCGAATTCGGGTGAACGGTACCTCACCACGGTTCTTTTCGAATACCTGCAGTGAAGTGGCAGCGCCCCGACCAGCGCGGTCGCGGGGGATATGACTTGGACGCCGGAAATCGCATATATCTGGATCACAATTCGACGACCGTCATCGATCCTGCTGTTGCGGCATCGATGGGCGCCCTGGAAGGCTTACCGCTGAATCCGTCCAGCGCGCACGCCTCCGGCAGACGGGCCGCTGCGCTGTTTGAAGGGGCTCAGGCGAACATGGCGAGGCTGGTCGGCGCACGGGCCGAAGAAATTGTCGTCACTTCGGGTGGAACCGAGTCCAACGTCCTTGCCGTGTTCGGCACGACGGCCAGCGCGGCGCGACGCCCTGGACACCTGGTGGTTTCCGCGATTGAACACCCTTCCGTTATCGAGGCCGCCCGCCGTCTTGCCGAATCCGGGGCCGGAGTCACTTTCGTGGCGCCCGGATCCGACGGCGCCGTTGACCCAGCCGCCATGGCGGACGCGTTCCTTCCGGAAACGGTGCTGGCTGCCATGATGCTTGTCAACAATGAAACGGGCGTCATTCAGGACGTGTCCGGACTTGCCCGCTTCGCCAGACCGCTGGGTATAACGGTCTTTTCCGATGCTGTGCAAGCCGCGGCCAAGCTGCCAATCCACGCGGACGACCTGGGTGTGGACCTGTTGTCGGTGTCGGGACACAAATTCCACGGTCCTTTGGGGACTGGATTTCTGTACGTCCGTGATGGGACCAGGTTGAAACCGGTTCTGGCGGGCGGGACCCAGCAGCGCGGTCTGAGGCCCGGCACCGAAAACGTTCCGGGGGCGGTCGGGCTGGCCGTAGCGTGCCGCGACGCCGTTGAGCGTATCGGCGGCGATACCGAAAGGATGCGAGGACTTCGGGACGCACTTGAACGGGAAGTTATCAATTCCATTGATGATGTCGTGATCAATGGCAGAATTCGGCCGCGTGTCTGCAACACGAGCAGCCTGACCGTCCGCGGCGTCGACGCTGGCGTACTGCTGGCGATCCTGGACCTCGATGGAATCGCGGTGTCCGCGGGTTCGGCATGTGCGGCACTGGGCGGGGAACCGTCGCACGTCCTTACGGCCATGGGCCTTCCGGCGCGTGACGCCATGTCGACTATAAGGGTGTCCTTCGGGCGCGAAAACAGTCCTGGCGATGTTGACAGGTTCGTCGAAACGCTGCGGCGCGCAGTGCGCCGGATACGGGCTTGAATTATGCTGATAACGGGCGTCGCAGAACATGATGGCGGCTTCGGACTGTCGGTCGCCGGTCGCCGGATCGTCGTCGCCATGAGCGGCGGTGTCGACTCGTCCGTTTCCGCGGTCCTGCTCCGACAGGCGGGTGCGGAAGTGGTCGGTGCAACGCTGAAGATGCGCGACTGCATTCCGGGCGCGGGCCAGGGATCGTGCTGCGCGGCGGCCGGCGAATCCGGGGCCCGGCCCCTTTCAGTCGTGGTGCGTCATGGCCAGGTTCCCGTTCCCGCAGCCTGCACACCGCTTGATGGCGGCAGGGTCCGGGTCAGGTTCGCGGATGCGATACGCGCCGTGACTCCTGGCCAGGCGGCCGCGTTCTATTATGGCGACCGTCTTGTGGCCGGTGGGTGGATCGAATCGGCCGAACCGGCGGCAAGCGTCCGTGGCGGTGATTGATGGACGACATCGTCAAACAAATCAGGGACCTCTGTGCGGCCCGCAACGCCCGGATAATGGCCCACAATTACGTGCGTCCGGAAGTCCAGGAAGTTGCCGATCTATTTGGCGACTCATACGAATTAGCCCGCCGCAGCCGCGAAATCGAGGCAGATGTGCTGGTGGTGTGCGGCGTACGGTTCATGGCCGAAACACTGAAACTGCTGAACCCGGGAAAAATCGTAATCCTTCCCGATATGGACGCGGGATGTCCGATGGCTGACATGGCGGACGCTGACTGCGTGGCCGAAATGCGCCGCCGGTACCCGGACGCCATCTTTGTCTGTTACGTCAACACGACGGCCAGGGTCAAGGCACTGTCGGACGTTTGCTGCACCAGCTCCAACGCGCTGGCGATCGTCAGGTCTATACCGGCCGGACGCCCGATCGTTTTTCTTCCGGATCGCAACCTGGGATCCTGGATTTCCAGCGTCACAGGGCGCGACATGATCCTTTGGGGCGGTTGCTGCCCGTCCCACAACCGGATTCTTCCGGAACACGTTGCCGCAGCCCGTCGCGGTCATCCCGCCGCCGTCATCATGGTCCATCCCGAATGCACGTCGGCGGTCCGCGATCTGGCCGACGTCGTGCTGGGAACGTCGGCGATGATTTCGTGGGCGGCGGCCCGTGGCCCCGGAACGTATGTCGTAGGCACGGAGGAGGGGTTGCTCTATCGTCTCCGTCGCGAGAATCCGGGTTCGACCTTCGTGGGGCTTGAACCTGCCGTGCACTGCGCGAACATGAAGAAAATCACGCTCGCGAAGATACTGTGGGCGCTTCAGGATATGTCCGGCGTCGTGGAAGTCCCTGCGAACGTTTCGGAGGGCGCGCTGGCGTCGCTGGACAGGATGCTTGTGCTTGCCGCGGCGGGCAGCGGTTCGTGACTTCCCATCCTTTTCGTGAAGTGCGGTGGGTCGCCCGCATCGTTCGTCGCCACAGTCTCGCCGATGGACCTGATCCTGCGGTCTAGGCAGGCTCGGCACCGCTCCGCGCCCTCGTCGATACAGGGCTTGTCGTCGTATAACTGGTAAGACGCCCTGTAACGCACCGGCGTCAGGTTCGGCATTATGACGTTCGCGCCTGCCAGGATGGCGAGTTCGCGTCCGACCGGGCTCAACGCCTGCATCACGGTGGTCGCGGCGATGTTGACGTCCCGCAGTACCAGCCGCGTCGCCGCAATCATCGCCAGGCCGGCGTTTAAAAGGTATTCGCGGCGCTGTTCGTCGGGTGGCGGTGTCCGTCGTCCCATCGGTGTGTCGCGGTGCGGAAGGTACGGTCCCATCCCGATCATGTCGGCGTCGATTTCCCTGAAGAAATCGATGTCGCGGGCCATGTCCTGGAAGGACTGGCCGGGCAGGGCAATCATTACCCCGGTCCCGACCTGGTAACCGAGGTCGCGAAGTACCCGCAGGCATTCCCTGCGGGCCTCGAGGTCCTGTGCCTTGGTGTGGATCCGCGCGAAAAGGGCCGGGTTGGACGTTTCTATCCGCAGCAAGTATCGGTTCGCACCCGCATTCAGCCAGCGCCGGTATGTGTCCGGCGATTGTTCGCCCAGCGAGAGCGTGATGCCGAATCCGTCGGGGGTAGCGGCCCGGATGCGTTCGACTACGTTCTCGATAAACGACGTGAACCGGGCGCCCGTCAGTTCGCCGGATTGAAGAACCACCGCGCCGTAACCGGCGTCCGACGCGAACCTGGTCGCCTCGGCGATCTCCGCGGCGCTCATCATGTAACGGCCCACGTTCCTGTTGCCTGCCCTGATTCCGCAGTATAGGCAGTTACGCCGGCACTTGTTTCCCAGTTCGATGATGCCCCTGAAGTGCACGACACGCCCGATTTCCCGGCACTTGAGCTGGTATGCCGGCCTGGAGAGCGAATAGACGTCGCCCTCAATCGCATGCCGGAGGGCATCCTCGATTTCCCCGACCGTCGAGGAAGAACCGATTCGCGCGTCAGTCGTGGTCATGTGGCGCCTCCAATATCGACCAGCAGTGCCCGTAGCCGCCGCCGTCGACGGCCGCGAGGATCGCGAGTACCCGGGCCCGGTAAGTTTCTACGGCGGGCGTTCCGGCCGCGGCTTCAAGTTGCGGCCGCATCCGCCCGACGACATCCAGTATCCGCGCCCAGTGCGCCCGATACTGGCGTGTCGTGTCGAAGTGGAACAGGATCCGCAGGCCAATTCCCGCGAAGAAATCAACGTGGTCCCCGAAGCGCGCCGGCGTCGTGATGCCCCATTTGTCGATCACGCCGGCCAGCCCGGCGGCGTCGGGATCCGCCCAGTAATCGGTCACGCTCATCACGCCGCGAGGCTTCAGGAATGACGCCAGGCGGGACGTGTCGGCCCCACGGTCGGTGCAATACGCCAGTACGTCGTGCGCGATAACCAGGTCGTAGGAAACGTCCGGGCGGAATGTGGAAAATGTGGCCTTGAAAAAGCGGATCCTGGTTCCGAGACCCGCCGATTCCGCTCGTTGGCGAGCCTCCGCCAGCATCGGTTCAGACGGATCGAATCCGTCGACCGTGCCCCCCCCGGTTCCAGCCCACCAGATCGCCGTCCGACCCCGGCCGCATCCGGCGTCGAGCACCGCTGGCTCGCCACCGCACTGCGCCCCGGTAAGCCTCGCCAGGATCGGGAACGCAGACGCGCCCAGGGGATTGTTGAATTCGCGACCGATTATCGAACTGATCACAACGTGCGCGTCGTTGTAGATTGCGTCACTCATTCTGGTACCTCAACGCGCGATCCAGGTCCGCGGTAAGGTCTTCAGGATCCTCGAGACCGACCGACAGCCTCACGAGTCCGTTGCCGATGCCGCGACGGCGGCGTTCCTCCAGCGGTATCGAGCAGTGAGTCATCGTGTCCGGATGGCAGGCCAGCGACTCGACGCCGCCTAGGCTTTCCGCATATGAAAAGACCTGAAGGCTCATGACGAACCTTTCGACGGCATCGAGCCCACCCTTCAATTCGATGGTCACCATGCCGCCGAACCCGCGCATCTGGCGTGCCGCTAGCACGTGTCCGGGATGTGATTCCAGGCCGGGATAGATAACTCTTTCCAGCGATGAGTGACGGTTCAGAAAGCGCGCCACGTGAAGCGCGTTCCTGCAGTGCCGTTCCATCCGCACGGCGAGCGTCTTGAGGCCGCGCAGGGTCAGCCAGGATTCGAAAGGTCCAGGTACCGCGCCCGCCGCGTTCTGATAGAACCGAAACGCCTCGTGAACGGTGGGGTCGTCGGTGACGATTATCCCGCCAACGGCGTCTGAATGGCCGTTGATGTATTTTGTGGTGCTGTGCACCACGATGTCGGCCCCCAGCGACAGCGGATTCTGAAGCCAGGGCGTCGCGAATGTGTTGTCCACGGCCAGGCGGATGCCGCGTCGGCGCGTGACGGCCGCGATCCCGGCGATGTCGGTGATATGCAGCAGGGGATTCGTCGGGGTTTCGATCCATACCAACCTGGTGGCCAGCGTGATGGCCGATTCGACCGCGACCGCGGAGCGGCTGTCCACGTAGGTAAATTCGGCGCCGGTCCGTCGCGCCTCGAGATCGAACAGGCGCCGGGTTCCGCCGTACATGTCTTCCGCCGCGACAACGTGGTCGCCGGATTTCAGCATGGACGCGACGGCGGCGGTGGCGGCCGACCCCGAGGCGAAGGCCAGGCCGAACCTTCCACCCTCGAGGGAGGCCAGGCAGACTTCCAGGGATTCGCGCGTCGGATTGCCGGTGCGTGAGTATTCGTAGCCCTTGTGAAGGCCGATGCCATCCTGGGTGAACGTCGTCGTCATATGGATCGGCGGTATCGTTGCCCCTGTCACCCGGTCCGGCGACTGGCCCGCGTGGATGGCCCTTGTCTGGAACTTCATTACGCACCTCCCCCGGCGTCCCGACCGATCCAGAACGCTATGATGTCCGACCTCGACAGGAATCCCGACGGCACCCCGTCCCGTGTGGTCACGACGCCGCCGTGTCCGCCCATGAAGACCCTGTAAGGCTCGGATATGTCAGTCATCTCGTCCACTGACGGCAGCGGGAGCCCCATCACGTCGCTGACCCGGGCGGTCGACGGGTCGACGCCGTCCCTGGCCAGCATCACCATCGTCAGTTTTGTCACAGAACCGGCGATCCTTCCGTCACGCATGACCGGAACCTGCGAGATGCCGTGTCGGTTCATCACGGCCGATGCCTCCTTGGCGGTCGCGGTTGATTCGACCGTCAGAAGGTGCGTGGAGCCCCTTTTCGATGCCAGGACGTCGGCCACGATGACCCGGTTCGACGACCGTTCCGTAAGACCCTGGGCTGTCATCCAGGCATCCGAATAGAATTTGCTGAGGTAGTTGCGCCCGGTGTCGGGCAGCAGCACCACGACGACCTTTCCCCGTTCCAGTCGTGCCGAGTATTTCAGCGCCGCGGCGATGGCTGTGCCGGCCGATCCGCCGACCAGCAGACCTTCCTCGCGGGCCAGCCTGCGGGCCATGGTGAATGATTCGACGTCGCTGACCCGGATGAACTCGTCGACGGTCTGCCGGTCGAAAGTGGCAGGTATGAAATCTTCCCCGATGCCCTCTACCCGATATCCGTGCGGTGCGTCCCCCGAAAGTATGGAGCCTTCCGGGTCGGCCCCCACCACGGTCAGCATCGGGTTCCTTTCCTTCAGGAATCTGGCCGTTCCGCTGATCGTGCCGCAGGTACCCATGCCGGCGACGAACACGTCGACCCGGCCCCCGCAGGCGTCCCAGATCTCCGGCCCCGTGGACTTGTAGTGGGCCTTCGGGTTCGAGTGGTTGCCGAACTGGTTCGGTCGGAATGCCCCGGGGATCTCGCGCGAAAGGCGCTCGGCGACATTGTTGTACGCATCGGGCGAGTTGGGCGGGACGGCAGAAGGGGTCACTAGGACTTCCGCGCCGTACCCGCGCAGCAGTCTGATCTTGTCCTCGCTCATCTTGTCGGGCATTACGAATATGCAGCGGTACCCCTTTACGGCCGCGGCAAGCGCCAGTCCGACGCCTGTGTTGCCAGCTGTTGCCTCGATGATCGTTCCACCGTTCTTAAGGCTGCCATCCCGTTCGGCCTGCTCAATCATCTCGATCCCTATGCGGTCCTTGACGCTGCCGCCGGGGTTCAGAAATTCGGCCTTGACGAGGATTTCCGCAGGGCAGCCGGCCGTCACGCGGTTCAACCTGATCAAAGGTGTATTGCCAATGGCTTCCAGAATGTTGTTCAGTACTTTCATCTCAAACCCGTCTGACGCCGTTTCTTGACGTCTTCGCAAACAGAAGATCTATTTATGTTGGGAATGTTGATTGACATACTCAACATGCCCAAGAGTACAGATTGACTGGGTATCTTGTCAACAGGAGTTTCAGCGGAGCCATCCCCTCATAGTTGTCGAGGCCGCGGATCTGGTCGGACGGCACGGCGCCGGACGCGGGCAGATGGCGGGCGTGGCAGGCACACTGTCCCACTGAAGGAGCGAGACACCAGATAGGACAGGATATGGACCCGGGGCGGGGCAAGGAAGGCGCAGGCTGATTGGATGCCCCGTCGGCAGCTTCATTCCTTTTCCTGCAACAAGAAAGGAGACATTGATGAATAGCGGTTCTGGTCTGATTGCCGCAGGAGTGGTTGGTTTCCGGCTGGTACGGGCCGTGGTAGATGACTGAGAGCCTGCGAGAAATTCGGACGTTAATATGGTCGAAACAGCCAGATCGAGGATTTCGGTGTCATATCACGCCGTGATGTCCACCTTTGAGTGTTCGCAATAATTGTAGCTGCACAGGGACATCGCGCGACATCCAACCTGCCCAATTCGTCGACTATTTGCTTTCGATCTCCTTGATATCCGCCTCGGGATTGCCAAATCCCATGAGATTCTTAGCAAGACCGTCTCCATACATTTTTAACATGAAATACCCAACATCTACGCACCGTTCCACGTCAGCCAGACTTGGCACGGCGCCGCCGCACGCCAGGCAGTACTGGTAACGAATCTCGCCGTCGGAATAGTCGAATTCGAACTTGCCCAGTTTGAGGCCATAATTGGCGCGCGTAAGAAACTCAACTACGTTGTCATACACATCCTTGGATGCGTTTATCGGACACACTGCAATGGATTGAATATCCTTTTCACTTACGACGACGATAATGCGGCAGTTCTTGAGCTTCGATCCGAGGTTCATGCCAAATCGAATGATGCCTTTCTCGCTATCATCAAGATCGTAGTTCCAGTTCTGGGAATCAAGGTATTCCACCACGCGGTTGAAAAGCTGTTCCTTGTGCGACATGAGTGGTTCCTCCTTCAGAGAATAGTCAGACCGTGTTTTTAACAGCCCGATCCTAGCCGTGGTGTCCCCCAGAAAGCAAGTTGGAATTTCGGAGTTGAAATGGATGTCAAGTCGGCCTCCACTTCCTTCGTTCGGCGGCCTGAGGTCGGGCGCCGAGTGAATGCTTTCAAGGTTGTGCTACGTTATGTGCTTTTCGCTGGCCCGATGGCGCAGTCCACGAGTCGTACTGGCTCAGATGGTGCCGTCATTGACAAACCAGGGGGCAGGCCCGATTATTTCGTGGTGACCATTCGAGCGTCCGATTGTCCGGCCGCATCTTCACAAGAGGTATCAAATGGGCAGTACACTTATCGCTGTGCTGGTTCTGGTCGGTCTGGTCGTGCTTGTCGCCATTATCGTGGCCGGCATGTATAACGGACTTGTAACTCTTCGTAATCGGTACAAAAACGCTTTTGCCCAGATCGATGTCCAGCTTAAGCGCCGCTATGACTTGATCCCGAATCTGGTGGAAACCGCCAAGGGTTACATGGCGCATGAGCGCGGCACGATGGAGGCCGTCATTCAGGCCAGGAACGTTGCAATGGCGGCTGGCAAGGCAGCCGCGGCCAATCCAGGCGACCCGTCGGCGATGAAGGCCCTCGGTGGCGCCGAAACGGCACTTACTGGCGCACTCGGCAGGCTGATGGCCGTCGCCGAGGCATACCCCGACTTGAAGGCGAACCAGAATATGCTGGCGATTCAAGAGGAACTGACATCCACCGAGAACAAGATCGCGTTCGCCCGTCAGGCCTATAACGACTCGGTAACGGTTTACACCACCGGCCGCGAGAAGTTTCCCACGAACATCATCGCGGGGATGTTCAACTTCGGACCGGCGGAACTGCTTGAATCGACCGAATCGCCCGAGGAACGCAAGGCGCCCAGGGTCTCGTTCAACTGACGTCTCCAACTCTTGCCAAATGGAATATTCATGGACTTCTTCGCCCAGCAGGACATGGCCCGCAAGAAGAGCGGACGACTTGTCGTCCTTTTCATCCTCGCAGTCGTGTTCATCATTCTGGCCGTCTATGTAGTCGTCCTGGCCCTTGGTTTCTTCATCGGGCCGCCAGGCGATGTAAAGGCTCCGGAACAGATCGTCTGGCAGTGGTGGCGCCCGAATATTCTCTTCACCGTGACATTCATGGTGATCCTGGCTGTCGGGAGCGCTGCCTTGATGAAACTGGCCGCACTGCGGAAGGGTGGCGCGTTCATCGCCCAGAGTCTGGGCGGCGTAGAGGTTTCCAGCACCAGCAGTGATCCCGATGAACGCCGCTTGATGAACGTCGTCGAGGAGGTCGCCATCGCTTCCGGCGTTCCGGTTCCGTCGGTTTTCATCCTTCCTGGCGAGGCTGGAATCAATGCCTTTGCCGCAGGTTGGTCGCCGTCCGACGCGGCGGTGGCCGTCACGACCGGGGCCATGAAGCAACTCACCCGCGACGAGCTACAGGGGGTCGTGGCTCATGAGTTCGGGCACATCCTGAACGGCGACATGCGTTTGAATCTGAAGCTGGTGGCCATGATTTCCGGAATCATGGTTCTGGCGACCATCGGGTACTGGGCCCTGCATGTCCGGCCGTCACGCAATTCCAAGAATGGTAATGGCTATGCAGTGATCCTGCTTGCCGGCCTGGCTCTTCTGGCGATTGGTTACGGCGGCGCGTTCGTCGGCCGTATCATCCAGAGCGCGGTTTCCAGACAGCGTGAGTACCTTGCCGACGCCAGCGCCGTGCAATTCACCCGCAATCCGGCGGGACTGGCCAACGCCCTCAAACGCATCGCCGGGTATCCCGTCGGCAGCGTGATGCGCGCGCCGGCTGCCCGCGAGATGAGGCACATGTTCTTCGGTGCCTCGGATGTCGTGTCCTTCTTCGGGTCGATGTTCGCGACACATCCACCGTTGAACCAACGCATCAAACAGCTCGATCCGTCGTTCGACGGCGACGTGTCGCGGCCATCTGTCGCGGATGGGGATGCCGGGCCGGCCGGCGTTGCCGGGTTCGCGGGGCCGTCCGGGTATCCCGCGTTGACCGGAGCCCAGGCGGTATCGGGAATCGGCACGCTGACGTTCGAGCACGTTCAGGCCGGTTCCGCTTTGATCTCGATGATTCCACCTCGTATCCGCGACGAGATCGAGGATCCGCTTGGCGCGTGCGCGGTGGTGTCCGCGATGATGCTCGACAAGGATCCGTCGACCCGCCAGCGTCAGATCGAGGCCATCTCGACACAGTTTTCAGAGGCGCTCGCCCGGCAGACCGAGTTGCTGGCCGCCGATGTGGCCGGCCTCGAACGTCAACTGCTGCTGCCGATCGTCGATCTTTCCCTGCCCGCGATGCGTCGGATGTCTCCCGTCCAGTACGTTTCCTACTCGAAGACGGTCGCATCCCTGGCCCGGGCCGACAATCGGGTAACCCTGTTCGAGTTCTGTCTGCAGAAGGTCGTCGAGTACCGTCTGTTCGAGGCCTTCGAGAAGCCGTCGGTCGGGGTCAACGCGATGTCGAACAGAAGGTTCCTTTCCGACGCGGCGGCGATGCTGTCGGCGGTCGCGCGTGCCGGAAACGATACCGATGTCGCCGCTGTCGCCGCGTATGAAGCCGGAATGAAGGTGTTGTTTGGCGGCCGCCTGCCCTCGGGTGTGCCCTCGATGGAGAATCCGGGCCTCGAAAGACTGGATGCGGCCTTCAACAATCTGTCGATGGCGCCGATGCGGATTCGTCGCCAGGCCATGCTGGCCGTGTCCGACTGCATCGTCAGCGATCGTCATGTTACACTGGCCGAGGCCGAGATGCTCCGGGCCATCGCGTACTGTCTGGGATTACCCCTGCCTCCGTACCTTCAGGCAGTGGCCTCCTGACACGTCAGAAAGAACCCTTGATCCCCAGGACTGGCAGGATTGGCAGGGCTGACAGGTATCCCATCTTCGAGAAGTCGTAGTTGTAGACGATGCCTTCCGGGTTCTTGTGGTAGTACACGTTCTGAACTTCCAGGTACAACCCCAGCCTCCACGCCTTGAAGATCCATTCCTTGTCGACGCGGATGTCGAGCTGATGGAACAGGGGCAGTGTCGCCGAGTTCGTGTCCTTTGACGGTACCCCGATGTACTTGTCGTTGTCGGCGTCGTACACGTATCCATCGTATCGCGTGTACGGGTAGCCCGATGTAAGCCTGAAGCGCGCGCCGATCGTCCAGTTTCTGGGCGCCTTGTAACTAAGCGCGATGTTCAGGTTGTGGCTTTGCTGGAAGTCCGAGGGTCTCCATCCGCCAAGCCCGTCGTCGTAGATCTCGGATCTGACGTATGTGTATGCGATCCATCCGGTCAGTGGAACACGCTCGCTGGGGTTCATGCGCAGCAGCAGGTCAAAGCCGTAGGCCCTTCCCAGACCACCGTTGTCGTAGCGCAGCGTCGCGTCGTCCGACACCTGCGCGCGGTTCCAGAAGTATTTGAAGAAGCCGTTGAAGTCCAGCGTCAGTCGGTCGATCGGGTTGTACTTGAAACCGGCCAGGGCATGAGCGCCGTTTTCCGACGCCAGGTTCGGGTTGCCATACCCCTCGATCAGTGTGAACGAGGCTGGCGGCTGGCTGTACATGCCACCCGCGACCCGGAAGTTCAGTTTGTCCGGAATCGCGTCGATCGTCATGCTGAGTCTGGGGTCGATGCTCCACGCCTTCCAGGTTCCAACATTGATGTCCGCCCTGACCGAAGGCACCAGCGTCAGTATCGGGATCGGCTTGTATTCGACCGAGACCCACGGCGCGATGTTCGCCAGTACGCCGGTGTCGGCCAGTTCCAGGATCTCCGAGGACTCGAACGGCGTCATCGATTCGCCGTCCAGACCCATCTGCGGACCTCTCAGGCTGTAGCTGAACGGATCGACCTCCACGTTAAGGCCGGCGCGCACCGTGACCTTCGGGTGCGCCTGGATCGTCAGTTCCTCGCGCAGGATGACCGGATACTCACGGACGTCCATCTTCACCTGGCCGAAGACGTCAAACCTGGACTGCGTGATGGAGGCCTGCACGCGCAACTCGTTCGAGATTCCGGCGCGTGGTTCCCAGTTCCAGGCTGCCTGGAGTGAATGGTCCCAGAGCTCGCCGTTCACCGCCCCGACAAACGTCGGGTTCGAGTCGTTGGATTCGTTCGTCAGCTCGCCGCGGTCATCGGATCCGTTGATGAAAAAAGTCAGCTTGTGCCCGCCGTTGAAGCGGTGCTGCAACCTTAGCTGGTAGTCGTAGTAGGCAGGTGCCGTGGTCAGAATACGTCCGTCCCCAAATGCGTTCACCTGTTTCAGGATGGCGTCGTAGTAGCTGCGCCTGAATGCCAGGCTGATGTCGCCGTCCTTCGAGTATGGGCCGCCCGCTATCGCTCCGGCGTGAAGCACGTTCACGTCCACGGAGCCGTGCCAGGCGGTGAGCGGTTCATCCTTCAGGCGAACGTTGACAATGCCTCCGACAGCGCCTCCGTAAGAGGCGTCGAAGCCGGCCGGCACGAAGTCGATCGCCTCGATGTAGTCGGAGTTGATGACCGAGTACAGTCCCGCGAAGTGATACAGCAGGATGAACGGCATCGAATCGATGAAAATGCTGGTGTCGTTCGGCGGGCTGCCGTAAACGACAAGCGAGCCGAGACCGAAGGTCGATCTCGCGATGCCCGGCAGGTTTTCGACGACCTTCAGCACGTCGCCGGCCGAGCCGGGGAACGAGATCAGTTCGCCGGCCGACAGCGACTGCTTGGCCGCGAATCTGGCCTCGCGCGGGGCCCTGATGATCGTCTGATTTGTTACGGCCCCGTAGGCGCGCTTCAGGTATATCCGGGTTTCGGGAATCGTGGCGTCTTTCTCCGGAACCTTGAACTCCTGTCGCAGTTCCTCGAATTCGCCGGCCGGGATATACAGCGTATACGTGCCCGGTTTCAGGTTGGCAATCTCCATCCTTCCGTTTACGGATGTGAATGTGTCGCCAGTTTCTTCAATAAAACCCGAAACTTCAGATACCGGATCCCGGGAGCCTTTCTCAAGCGTCAGGAAGGCGTAGACGACGTCACGAACCTTCTGCCTGACCTGGAACTCGTAATCGTATTGAACCTGAACCAGAACCGGTTGACCCTGGTACATCGCCGGCTTGAATTTGAACTTCATCGCGGCCTGAGTCGCGGCGTCCGTGAATTCCTTTCGCGGCGACTCGACTTCAACGGCCTCGGTCACGGTCCCGTTCTCGTCGATCGTCAGGGCCAGAACCACGACGTAGTCGCCGTCGGGAAGGTCGAGCTCGGGCGGCAACTTCGCCTCGGTGAATTCAACAAGCTCGGGTGGTGTCACCTGGTCCAGGACATCGTCCCCGGAAGCAGGATCGACCGCTTCATCTGCCGCAGGAACCTGCTCTTCAACGGCCTGCGCCGTGGCGGTCGGCATCAGGAATGCCGGTTGCGCCAGCAACGCCGGAAGGGCCGCCATCAGAATGGTCGGGAGTCGTTTCATTTCACACCCCCGGCAGTCGCGAAGTTGCGCCAGAGCTCCTCGCAGTATTCCGGAGGCGCCTCGTTTACCTTGAACTGGACCAGGTTCAGACCGTACGCTTCGTCACGCATCACGATGGTTATCGAAGCCTCGCCCACCGATTCGTACGCGCTGAACTCCAGCGTGTTGGTCAGATCCATTTCCTTTCCCTGGGCGGCCACGCTTCCGGTGCGGATCTTGGCGAAACGTCCCCGGTTCGTGTACCAGGTCAGTTGAAAGTACTCGTCGGCAACCGTCCCGTCGTCGGCAGTCAGGCGATCGATCGAATCGACCGGCACGATCGCCTCGAATCCCAGCGTTTGTCCGGGGCAGGCCTGAATCAAGACCGGCTCAATCTGCTCATAGGTGGATGCGACGATCGCACCAGGCTGCAGGATCTCGGCGAAGATCGGGTCGTCTTCCATCGAGCGCTCGATGTGAAACTGCGGGTTGCGGTTCGCCGGGAGATCGTCGCCATAGGGCCCGAACGAAACCGATTTGTAGGTCTCAAGAACCCGCTCGCGCATCACCGGACGACCGTCATCGTCCAGGACCGGTCTGTCCGAGTAGTCCAGTTCCATGTCGGTCACCTTCACGGTGACATGGAAGACAGGCGTCAAGCCGGTCTGGTAAAGGCACGCCTTGAAGGCTTCGAATGCCGGCGGATTGCACTGTTGGACGGTCTGCGTGGCAAGGCACCCGTCATAATCCGCGAGCATGTCTTTCGTGCACTGGTCGGCGAATTTTACCGCCTGGCGCAGCCCGTCGACGATCGCGTCGAATTGCGGGCCGAGCATCTCGAGGCCGAATGCCACCAGCGCGCCGTCGAAACTGGCCGTGCGACCGTCCGTCGATACGTCGGACAGTGGAATCTCATCCAGAACACAGGCGTATCTGGCTGAGGCGCCAGCCGAAATCGGACATACCTTCCACTCGATCGATTCGATCACCGGGTCAACCAGGCTGGTTTGCGTCGCGTCCCGAAATGGCAGGGCGTCCAGCAGCGTCAGACTTACGACACCCTGGTAATCCGGCGTGAACACGACTGCAGGCGGTTCGGCCTTGACACCGATCACCCGGTATTTCTCGATGTAATTCGAGGGGTTGTAGTCCGGCATGCACCCCGTCGCGGCCAGCGCCGCCGTCGCGGCAATAATTGCATACGATGCCTTCATCAGCACCTCATCCACATTGTCAGTTGCCTTCCGGAATGAACACGACGACCCACTTCAGGTTGAAATCGGTCGGTACACCGTTCTTCGTCGCAGGTTCGAACCGAAGTTGCCTGACCGCTTTAATGGCGGCTTCATTGAACTCGGGTTCGGCGCCCTTCTTGACCTTTACATTTCCAACGTTGCCCTGGGCATCGATCGACAATATCAGTTCGATCCTGACCACCCGACGCAGATCCCTGTACTCGGGAGGATAGATTCCCTTGACGTCGTTGAGCGCCTTCGGCTGCTTGATCACCACCTGTTCCTTCTGCTTCGCCGTCCCGCCACCGTCGCCACCGCCCTGTTCCTGTCCACCTTCCGGCTGGGTCGGCACGTCGAGGCCTTTCTTGAATCCAGTCGCGTCTTTCGATGGATCTCCGAACAGGTTGCTGTCCTCACCGGTCTGAACCGCCACGCCACCACGCAGTGACACGTTCTTCAGCACGAACGGTTTGGGCTTGTTGTCCGGTGGCGGCACGTCCACCGGCTTGGGCGGCGCCTGGGGAGGCTTCTGCTCTTGTGGCTTGGGCGTTTCCTCTGGAGGCGCCTTTGGCTGCTCTTTCGGCGGTTCGGCCGCCTTCTTTTTCGGCTCGGGTCTTGGTGGTTCGGCTTGAGGCTCGGGCCTGGGCGGCTCCGGCTTTTTCGCCACGTCTTCTTCGAGCTTTTTTATCTGTTCCTTGCGGATGGACACGGGCACCGGTTTCTGAACTTTCTTCGCTATCCTGGGCGGTGGCGGCTCGTTGCGTGGCGACAGCAGCACCACACCGGCGTGCACCGCCAGTGAGGCCACAAGGGACAACACGACGATGACGCCGCGTCTGTCCAGCACAGACCTGCCGTCGTTACCTGCCAAGTTCCGTTCCTTCCTGTGCCTGCGCCTGCGCTGCTTCCGGGTCGATGGTCTGTTCCTCGACGTTGACCGCCAGATCGGCGACGCCCTTCAGCTTCAAGTAATCGATCACGCGCGTGATCTTTCCCCAGCTCAGATCCTTGTCGGCCGACAGGACCGCCTTCGGATCCGCGCCGCCGTCCTTCCGGCGGTCTATCTCTCCCCCGATCCGCTCAAGCGTGGTTTCCGTGCCGTCCAGATAGAGCTTCTCCTGTCTGTCCAGGATTACGTTCAATGGAACCTCGATGCGTTCGGGCGCCACGCCGCTGGCGGCCGCCGGCAGCGTAAGCTGAATCTCGCGCATCTTCTGTTCCTGCTTTATGAACAGATTGGCAGTCACCATGAAGATGATCAGCAGTACCAGGAAGATATCCACCAGCGGGGTAACGTTGATGGCGGAGATCATGTCCTCATCGTCACTTTGTGTCGCACCACCCATCGTCGCCGCCTCCGAATTTTCTATGAACCAGTCCGGTCGCGATCTCCTTGGTCTGTTCGACCGTGGCCGAGACCTTCCTGCGGAAGATGTTGTAGAACATGACTGCCGGTATCGCGACGATCAGGCCCATCGCGGTCGCCACCAGCGCCTCGGAAATGCTGGTCATCAGCAGCTCGTTCTTCTGAGTCGTTTCGCCGATGTCCGAAAGCTGGAAGAATGCGGCCATGATTCCCAGAACGGTGCCGAGCAGGCCGATGAACGGCGCGTTGTTTCCCAGAGTGGCCAGGAAGGTCAACCCCTTTTCGTAGCGCGCCTTCTGTTTCCTGATCTCGGTCTCGAGCGCACTTTCCGCGTCCTCGCGGTCGGCAAACTTCTTGTCACCCGAGAGCAGCGTCTGCGCGACGGCCATCTCCATGCAATCTTTCGGCAGCCCCTGTCCGTTGCCGCACAGCAGCTTTCTGGCCGCATCAGGCTGAACGCGTCGGCGGAAATAGAACAGCCAGCGTTCGAAGATGAATGCGAGCGAGACCACCGACAGTAGAATCAACAGGTACAGAACCCAGTCGACGCCCAGCGCGATAAAAAAATCCTGCAGGACTTCAGAAAATTTCACGATATCCCCCGATATTCAAGGACGGAAGGCCAGTTTGAGGATTATTGTGGCGGCGATTGGACGGCGTCAAGGCGGTGCACCGAAGTTATTGTTTTTCGAAGAAAAAATCTGTCTCGCGATGGACCCCGGACTGCACGTCCCTGTTCCCGTATTGTTATGACGACCATGACGGAACCGACTTCATGCTGATCGACGGCTTCGGGATGATGGACATGGGCAGCGCGGACGTTGTCGCGGCAGCGGACGGCGTCGTCATCTCGGTTCACGACGGAGAGTATGACCGTTGTCATACCGACCTGGTGACACAGGACGTCTCCTGCGACGGATATCCGATGATCGGCAATCACGTCAAGATTGAGCACGCGGACGGAATGGAGACGTGGTACTGGCACTTCAAGAAGGACTCGATCATCGTGAAGGAAGGCGACGAGGTGACGTGCGGTGACGTCCTCGGCAAGATCGGCAGTTCCGGGTACTCGTCGGGACCGCATCTGCACTTCGAGGTCCGCGTGCCGAACGATCAGGGCGGCACCGAATGGATCGACCCGTACGCCGGCCTGAACAGCCAGGAGGAATCTTACTGGGTTATGCAGCGTCACCCGAAGAAGGTACTGCCGGGATGCTTCTGCGAGGGGGACGAGATTCCGGATTTCTCCGACCACGATGGCGATAACGAATCTTTCTCGGATGTGATCGTCACGTCCGACGTTTACGAGGATGTGGTTGGCGAGGTCTGGCCCGATGTCGACCTGGATGCCATTTCTGACACACTGTTCGATTGCGGTGACACGCCCTGGTGCGAGACATCCCCCGACCTCCGGGATGAGGCCTGGGAGTCGGAGTTTGGCAATCAAGAGCTCGGCAGGGAATCTGTCGACTTCGACACTGCCGTCAGCGCCGATTCCTCAACGGACGCCTCTTCATCAGTCGATTCCGGAAATGGTGGACGTGACGACGCCGATTCCGCTGGCGGGTGTTCCTCGACCGGCGGGGCAGGCGCCTCAAACGGCTTGATGTTGCTGTTCGGGGCAGGTATTCTGGCCATGTTCCTGCGCCGGAGGCGTGCCTTCCATTGAAGATCGATGAAGTCGACCAGCTTCGTTCCGAATTATCACGTGGAACCGAAATTCCACTGGTCTATGTCGCCGGTGGAGATGACGGGGTGATTGACGCCGTCGTCGAGGTCCTGTCGACGAATGCGATGGCGCGCGGTTCCGAGGTCAAGGTGGTGCGCCTGGACGCCTCCGGAGCCAAGTCGGACGCCTGGGAACAATACGCCGGGATTGCCTCCGCGTTCCCGATGTTCGACGAGAAGACCATCGTCGTGATGAACGGTTGCGCGGGTGGAACCAGGGTACCCGCGGACGTCAAACCCTTTCTGGAGTCGCCTCCGCCGTTTCTGGCGGCCGTGTTTTCGGCCGATCGAAAGACGGCGGCTTCCCCGCTTGCCAAGGTCGTGAAAGCGCACGGCCGCGTTCTTGATTTCAAGGAACTGAAGGATCAGCAGGCGCGGGCCATGGCCGTTGCCGCCGCCCGGGAAGCTGGCGTTGTCCTTGACGGTTCCGCCGCCGACGCCCTGATCGACATGGTCGGTACCGATATCGGCGCTATCGACAGCGCGGTGCGCAGTCTTTCGGGTCTGGTCGTCGACGGTGGCGGGCAGGTGCGCGTCGGTGCCGAGGATCTGGCCGGTCTCGTCAGACGCACCAGGAAACATGCCCCGTGGGACATAGACGAGGCGATCGAACGCCGCGACGTCGGCCGTGCCGTCAAGGTGGCCCTTCGCGAGATTCAGGACGCCCGCGACTCCAGGTCGCGAGCCATCGCGCTTTACAACACGGTTTTGCGGCGGGCCCGCATGATACTGCTTGCCATTGACATGGTCTCGGACCGGGTTCCGGCAACCGAGGCGATGTCCGTTTTGAACATCCGGTTTCCGTTCATGTACGACAGGTTGGTTGACGCTACCCGCAAATATGGCCGCGATGAACTGGAAGCCTTCCTGAAGTCGGCGCTGGACGTCGATATACGCATGAAGCGTGGAATGGTCAGTCCCGAGACGCAGGTTGTGGAACTTCTGATGTCCCTGATGGTCAGGCGTTCGGATTCCTGACCAGAAGCACGACGGCCATCGCCTCGATCCCTTCGATACGACCAGCGAATCCCAGCCCCTCGGCGTGCCTTGGCTTGATCGAGAGCAGACCTGTATCTATTCCCAGCGCGGACGACGCCGAACTCTGCATGGCCGGAACGTGTCGTCCCAGGCACGGTTCGTCGCAGATCACGGTGCAGTCGATGTTTCCGACGCGCCAGCCGGCCGAGGCCAGCCAGTCCGCCGTGCGCCTGAGGATGGCGGATCCGCTGATCCCGGCGGTCTCTGGTTTTCCGGCAGGGAAACATGTGCCGAGATCCCCGATTCCCGCTGCCGAAAGCAGGGCGTCCGCGATGCAGTGCGCGATCAGATCACCGTCGGAGTGTCCATCCAGGCGTCGGTCGAACTCGACGGAAACGCACCCAATCATGAGTGGACCGCTGCCTGGGCCGTCAAACCTGTGTCTGTCGTATCCGAGTCCGGTCCTGATGTCTTCCATCGCGTCCTCGTGGTCTCAGGTTTCCTGTCGACAAAGCCAGCCGCCGTGCCCGACCGATCTTGTCGGGCTATTGTACTGTGGTATTGTCTTCATCGGTGTCTGTTTTCACGGCATTCAACATGCTCAAAAGACTGCGTCCCTCCGATGTCTTCGGACGAAACGGCCTCGCGGCGGCTGCCCTTCCAGGATACGAA
The DNA here is from genome assembly GCA_964573455.1 of uncultured Anaeromyxobacteraceae bacterium. Taxonomy (GTDB): domain Bacteria; phylum Myxococcota_A; class UBA9042; order DTJE01; family DTJE01; genus JAGOFO01. The sequence goes on from CAZNJW010000021.1 coordinate 19,805, forward strand.
CACCGTATCGAGCAGGAACGCATGATGGAAGCCGTGGACAAAGCCATCCTTACCGATGACATCTGCATCGTCGAGGCCGGCACCGGTGTCGGCAAGACCCTCGCATACCTGGTCCCGGCCGTGGCGTCCGGGCGTCAGACGGTGGTGGCGACCGGCACCAGAACCTTGATGGAGCAGCTGGTCGACAAGGACATCCCTATCCTTGAGGAGATCCTGAAGGCGCCGGTCAACCTTGCCGTTCTGAAGGGACGATCGAACTATTTGTGTCTCTCCCGCCTCGAAGCCGAGTTGAACAGTCCCGACCTGTTTCGTGACGATGACAGAAGGCGGCTGACACAGATCAGGCAGTGGTCCCGGGATACCTCGACAGGTGACATCGCCGAGTTGGCCGGTTTCGGCGAGGATGATCAGGTGCTGCGGTCGGTGGTCTGCGATGCCGAGGTTTGCGGCGGCTTCGCCTGTTCGCATCATGAAGAATGCTTCCTTTTCCGTGCCAGGGCCCGTGCCATGGAGGCGGACCTCGTTGTCACCAATCACCACCTGCTGATGGCGGACCTGGCGATGTCGGCCAGACTGGATGATCCGGACGCGGATTCGGGGCCTCTGCTGCCGTCGGATTCAATCCTGATCATCGACGAGGCGCATGGGCTCGAGGATGTCGCCACCGTTGCGTTCGGGCTGTCAACGTCGCTCTCCGCCGTTGCCGAGGCGGCGCGCGACTCCCTGATGCTTGCATCGATGGCGGATCCTGCGGGAACCCGCGTCCTGCACAACATCTGTCGCAGGGTCGAGGACGAATACGTGAAGCTGCTCGGGCTTGTGCTCGGTGACCGTGAGCGGGTCAGGATCGCCCCCGACCTGCCGGATTGCGTGACCGTATCCAGACAGGCGGCAAAGGCCTGGCACGACCTGGACGCCGATCTCGAGCACATGGCGCTCGAGGTCTCCGAAAAGGCGGCCGAGACCGATCGCATGACCGACCTGCCACGTCGGATTTCCGAGATTCGCTTCATCCTTGCCGAGGTGCTTGGCGGGGTGGATCTCTCGATGGTCAGGCTGGTCGAAAAGCGGGGCAGGGGAGGCACGTTCTCGGCATATCCGGTGGATGTCTCGGATACGCTCCGGCAACGCCTGTTTCTCAGGGGCAGGCCGGTCATCCTGGCAAGCGCGACGATGAGCGTGGCGGGTAGCACCGCATTCTTCCGCGAGCGTCTCGGAATACCCGATGGCGCCGCCGAGTGCATCCTTCAGTCGCCGTATGACTACGCCAGTCACGTCGTTCTGTATACGCCGACCGACATGGCACAGCCCAACGAAGATGCCTGGGCCGATCAGGTGCTGGACCGGACCGCCGGCCTGATCAATGCGGTCGGGGGAAGGACGCTGGTGTTGTTCACGTCCAGGGCGGCCATGACGCGCGCGGCCGAGGCCCTGCCGCAGAGGGTGCAGTTCCCCGTCCTGGTGCAGGGCAGCATGCAGCGCAAGGAACTTGTCGAGCGGTTCAAACGGACTGGAAACGCCGTATTGCTGGCGTCCAATGCGTTTCGCGAGGGACTGGATATCGCTGGCGACGCGCTCAGTTGCGTCATCATGGATCGTCTGCCGTTCGAGCCGCCCGACGAACCCCTGCTGAACGCAAGGTCCGAGCGTGTCGAGCTGTATGGCGGCTCGGCCTTTTCGGATTACCAGGTTCCCCTGGCTGTCATCAGGCTGCGGCAGGGGTTCGGAAGGCTGGTCAGGAGACGCGCGGACAAGGGCGTGGTCGCGGTTCTTGATCCGCGGATAGTCACCAAGCGTTATGGACAGTCGTTCATCGACAGCCTTCCGCCCGCGACCAGGACCGGTGACTTTCAGGCCGTGATCGACTGGTGCGGCAGGAATCTTCGGTGAGGGTGCGGGGGATTTCCCGAAAGAGGCATCAGAAGCGCGCGGCCACGCCGACCGCCGTGGAGAACCACCCGTTCAGCGCGATGCTGAACGATTCGTCGCCGGGCAGTGGATTCTTCAGGAAGTTCCAGTCCAGGCGCGGACCACCCTCGACCATCACCCAGACGTGAATCTTGTCCGTCAGGATGAACTCGGCGCCGACGTTGGCCGCGAAGGTGAGAGCCAGGTTGAAATCGGGATGAACCATCACCTCGATCGGAACCTTCATGCCGCCGAACACATGAACCTTTTCGGCGACCTTTCCGCTGATCACAAGTTGCGGGAACCTGAGGCTGAGGACGAAACCGGTGTCCGGGTAGAACTTCGCACCGACGCCCAGATCGGCCATCAGCGCCATCTGAAGCGACCCACGGTCAAGCACGTTGATCTTCAGCCGCGCGCCGAGCAGCGTACCGACGAGCGGTTCGGTCGAGTTGACCTTTCCCCAGTAGAAAACCTCGGCGAAAGGATCGATCTCGAGATGGCGGACGATCGGCAGCTTGGCTGTCACCGACACCGAGGGAAAACCCATCGAAACATCGATCGAGTTCCTGCCCGGTTCGTCGACCGCGCCACCCTGGCTGGTCCAGTCCGCCGCGTCCATGGCGGCCGCCGGCAAACCGGCGAACAGAATCGTCACCATCAGGCCAAGCGATGCAATCGTCCTGCTCATATTCGACCTTTCATCCCTGGTTCAGCCGATGCCGCGAACATCCTCGACAAACTCACGCATCAGTACTGAAGCGTAGCACCCTTTCGGCAGGAAGAACGAGAAGAGGATTCCTTCCCCGGTTCCCTGAACCGACAGATCTTCCGGGATCACGACCAGGTCGCGCCGAGTCCCTTCTGCCAGTTTCCCGGCAGCATCGAAGGAGTGCGCGTCCATGCCGGCCGCCGTGAGAATAGCCTCTTCTCGCAGCCCGGCCGCGGCGGCGGCCGCCATCATTTTTGAACCGAACATGGGACCCGTAATTCCGATTTCTCCCGTTTCGAACCTGGCTTGATCCGTCTGGGAATCTGTGCAGACGAACATGCCGCCGGTCGCGGTCTTGGCCATCACGTCGCCCTCGAGAACCTTCCTGGTCAACCCGTCTTCGTACCGCGCCTTGACCCAGATGTTGAACAATGCGGACTGGATGGCGGATATCGACATACGTCGCTCGAAGTTGCCCAGTCTCGGTCTTCGACCTCCGTCGGGACCCATGCCGAGCAGTGCCATGCCTGTCGCCAGGTTGTCACTGTTGCGTCCGAAGCGCTGGCTTCCGAAGATGTTCGGGAAGCCGTTGCGCGAGATGATCTCCGCCGCCATCGTCAGCTCGGGGATGGCGTCCGGGTTCGCGTCGCGCACCAGGATCCGAAAGCGGTTTCCCTTCAGGTGTCCCGCCTTCAGCTTGTTCGTGTGTCTGGTCATTTCCAGCAGCGAGATACCGGTCGGGCCACCCGCTTCAGGTCCGTTGAGCCTGCCAGCCTCGACAGCGGCGGCGGCCTGGGCCGGAACCGAGATCCACTGCCTGGTCACGGCGCGTCGGTCTTTGGTGCCGGCCGTGCCGATGTCGGTATCACGCACGCCAAGGGCCTTGCCCACAAGCCGCAGCATGTCGCCGCCGGCGACGTCCCGCTTTTCAATGTACAGCAGCAGGTGGTCGCCGCTGCCCGCGAACGGGTATGCCGGAACCTCCTCGACCACGAAGTCCTCGGGCCGTTCCTTGATTCGTCCGTTAATCCTGGGGCATCCGGGCGCCGCGTGAGGAAGCGCCTCCATGTCGACTCCGTTCGCCAGAAACTGAAGAGTATCGTTACCGCTCATTCCTGCCTCATGATGTCTATGGCGCCCTGTCTGATAACGACCGGTTCGCCGTTGCTGAATCCGATTATCGTGGACGGAAGACCGATGGCACCGCTGGATGCGTCATCGATTACAAACATGTCGGACGCCGCGATCAGGCGGGGATCGACTTCGGTCGCCGTTGTCGGCGGCGGCTCGCCGGAAATGTTGGCGCTGGTCGATATCAGCGGGCAACCGGCCCTGTCGCACAGTGCCCTGGTCCAGGGATGGGGGTCGACCCTGACCGCGATGGTGTCTCCGGGACCCCTGAGCCCGGTCGGGATCAGCTCCGCGGCCGGGAATACCAGTGTCAGTGGTCCAGGCCAGAACCTGCGGGCCAGCGCCCGGGCGGCTTCCGGAATGTTCCTGCCAAGTTCAAGCGCGCTTTCCGTGTCCGCGGCAAGAAGGATCAAAGGCGTGTCCGGTTTGTTCTTGATGTTTCGCACGCGCGCCGCGACCCGCTCGGACAGTCCGCTGCCGCCAATGCCGTACAGCGTCGATGTCGGATAAAGGATCACCCCTTCGTTCATGACGACCCGGGCTGCCCGATCGATCTCATCCGTGGTCGCGCGAAGTCCACCGGGATTTTTGCGCAGACATTGGAGCGCCATTTCCCAGTCGTCCATTCCATCCAGAAGCGCGTCAGGCATTGCGCCAGCCAGGATACTGGCGGGGGTTCCGCCCGACGCGACCAGCACGATCCTGGCGCAATTGGCGCGCGCGGCTTCGGCGTCCAGCAGCGAATCACCGATAACGGTTGTGTCGATCGCGGTTCCAGCGAGCCTGGCCGCGCGCTCGATCGCGATGCCGGTCAGGGTCGCGCGATCAGGGCTGTCCGAACCGAACCCGCCGCAGGAAAAGAAACCTTCCAGACCAGCTCTTTTCAGCTTGGTCATGGCGCCCTCGCGGGTATTTCCGGTGACCAGACCGACGATGCAGTCACGGCCGGCGGTCAGCCCCGCCAGCACCTCCCGGACCCCCGGCAGCAGTCTGAATCGTGGCGCGGTTGTGATGCTTTCCTTAAGCAGCGCATGGTACGAGTCAAAGAACGACTCGGTCTCGGCAAAGGTGGGCGATCTTTTGTAGACGTCCGAAAATCCCTGCGCGAACACCGACGTGTCGGTTCTCCCCGTGAAGTCGATGGTGTCGAACGGGCGGCCATGACCATGCAGGGCGGCCCATGTGCCGATGAACGACGACCTGCCGCAGCCACCGGCAATCAACAGCGTTCCGTCGATGTCGAACAGAAACACCTTTGTAACGACCTGGTCTGACATCTCGTAAGTCCGTGCGGGAAGGAGGGGAAACGACGGCGGTCGGTTACTTCTTTCCAGGCTTCTTGCCGCCGGAATTCTTCTTGCCTTCGCCCTTTGTCGCCTTGCCGGCCGGCTTCTGGTTGCGCTCGAAGATGGCGGAGGCCGCGACCGTCCTGACGTACTCGTCCGGATCGTCGAGACCCCTCATCAGCGGTTCTTCCGTTTCGGGGGTGCGGCACTGGCCGATCACGCGGAACGCGGCCCCGCGGATCAGCGGATTGCTGTCCTTCATGATCGCGAGCGCGTTTTCCAGGGCCAGGGCAGGCTCGAGTTCGGCCATCACAAGCAACGCCTCAATCCGCGTTTCCGGGTAGTTGCTGGTCAGCGCCATCGTCTGAAGCAGATCCACGCGGGCCTTCGGCATGTGGCGCGCGGCCATCAACACCGCGTGTCTGGCCCAGGGAAGATGGGATGTCGACGCGATCGTGGCGAAGGGCGCGAATTCATCGCCGAACTCGACGGCCAGACCCAGGAACGCCTTTTCGCCCAGACCGAGCAGCGCCCTTTCGAACCTGGCCAGGGCCGATGCCTTGTCAAGGCGCATCATCGCCGCCAGAACCATGTGGCGGATAGCCGGATCCGGGTCATCGGCCGCGACGCGCAGAACCTGGATGGCGTCGGGGTGGTTGATGCCCGCGATCACCTTCAGTGCCGCCATCTTCACCTTCGGATTCGGATCGAACGCCATGTAGTTCGCGACACCGATGACCGAACGGTCGTTGATGCGGCCCAGCGCTTCCAGAACAGCCATCTTCACGTCGATGTCCCGGTCGTTGGACGCATCGCGCAGCACCGACACGGATTCGGCCTGGCCGAGATCGCCCAGGGACAGCGCCGCGGCGATGCGGACATCGCGGTTACCGTCACGCGTCACCAGGTCATTGAGCTGCGGGATCGCCCTGGTTCCCTTGACCTTTCCGATCGCCCTGACCGCCGGGGGCCGTCTGGCCGCGTCGGTACCGAAGGCGTCCTCGTCGATCTGCTTGATTACATTGATATCCGTGGTCGCTGGGAAACACATGTAAATCAGTCCGAGCATCTCGGGGGAAATGTCGGGCTTCAGCATTGACCATGCCTTTGCCTGTGCCGCGGCTGACGGAGCCTTCGCCACGGCCTTCAGGAAGCGTATCTTGCTGTCGAGGTCGCCGTCGGCCAGCGGCAGCAGCACGTTGACGGCCTCGGAGTCGCCCTGGCTGGCCAGCTTTTCGGCCGCCATGTAACGTGTGGCGACGTCCTTGGACTTCAACATCTGGTTCAGGACCGCCTTGTCGACCGGCAGCCCCTTGTCGATTGCAACCCTGACCGCGGCCATGGAGACCGTTCCACGCTTGTCGCCGGCCATCAGGTTCAACACCTTGGGAAGCGCCACGGGACAGACCTTCGCCAGCACCGCGTCAAGCATCGCGGGATCCTGATCCACGCAGTCGCCAAGTATCGAGGCAATCGCTTCGGGCGGCTGTGCGACCAGTGCCGCGATCAGCATGTCACGCGCCGGGTTGGCACGATCCATCAACGCCCCGATGAACATCGCGCGGCCCTGACCACCAGGAGCCTCGTTGACGAGCTCCATTGCATCATCGGCAAGCGGCAGCGACGGGTTGTAGAGGCATTCCTCAAGCAGGCCGACCGCCTTGGGATCCCCTAACCTGACCAGACCAATGATGGCGGGTTTGCGGACGCTCCACTGGGCATCGGCAAGCGCGTCGGTCAGGAAACCGGCCACGTCCCGTCCCTGAACGAAACGCATGGCCCTGATGCCGTCGGCCCGCGCGTTGATGTCCGCGCTGCGGGAGGCCCGTTCGACAATTGGCCAGGCGATCTCGAGCGCCAGGGCCGATGGCGAATCCTCCTTTGCCGAAGCCGTCGCCGTCACGAATACCACTGCCATCATTACCGCTGTTGCCGTTCTCTTCATGAATCTGACCTCCCGAGTACAGGAAACCGGTTTTATATCGTTGACTTCCCTTTTGGGGGAAGCGCGGATATTATCCGTCTGAAGAAAGTTCTTTACCAAAGGTAATTTGATTTTGCTACAAGGAACGGTGCCAAGCGTTGGTTTTTCTGTAAAATAGGCTTCGTTCCAATCCCGGGGTTATTGATGAAGATACCAGCAAATTTTCTGCCTGTATCGGCAGCGCTCATCCTGACCCTTTCCCTGTCCTGCACGGGATTCGGGCCGGAAGACGTGCATCAGGACGTCGTGACCGATCAGGCGACGGATCCTGACGACGGCGTGAAACACGATGTCCTGGTCGATACCGGTCGGGATACTGCAGCGCGCGACCTGGCTTCCGATGATACGAACGTGCCCGACATCACCGATGTGGACAATTCGCCAGGTGACATCGGACATGATTCTGTTGAAGTCTTTGACGTGGTCAAGGATGTCCATGACGTGATTCAGGATACCGGTAAGGACAATGCGCCGGTCGATCAGGGGCAGCCCGAGACCGATGCCTGCGTCTTGCAGTGCGGCAGCGTTGAAGGTGGCGATCTGCGTGAGTGCGGTCCGGATGGATGCGACGGCGAGTGCGGTTATTGTTCCTACGGCTTTGCCTGTCAGATGGATGTGGGCAAATGC
>CAZNJW010000022.1:0-26979 GCA_964573455.1 uncultured Anaeromyxobacteraceae bacterium
CTTGCCCTGCTTTCCGGGCTGAACGGATGGCCGCGTTGCGGCCTGGGTGTCTGCGGAAGGCGCGGCAGCTTTGCCGGTCATGCGTCCATCGCGCGCCGAACGACCATTCCTGGCGGTCGACGCATCCGGATCCGGCAAGTCATCGTCCTCGTCGTCTGACTCATCAGGCCTGCCACGCCCACGACCGGACCCGGTCTTTCGGGCGCCCTTCTTTCTGGTCATCCTCACCACGGTTGCGATGATCATGGCCAGGAAACCAAGCCCGAGGACTATCAGAAACAACAGGGACGCTTCGAAACCGGCAAGCAGCATCTTCTCTCCAGATAACGTCGAAAACCGGGTGAAATCCTAGTTATGACAAGGCGATCCGTCAAGCCCGCGCGAGGGATATGTGCCTGACCCTGTCTAGAAGGGCGAATGTGATTCGCCCCTACGAGGCCAGGTCTATCTGGTCGACCCGCCCACGGAAAGGGTTACAGCCTTCAGGTATTCGCCCTCGGGCCAGGATGGGTTGACCGGGTGGTCCGGGGCCGCCCCCGCAACCTTCAGAATCGACACCTGGCGACCGGCGTATCCGGCCGCGTCACGAAGCATCTCGACAAAAGCGTCACGCCTGACCACCGACGAACACGAACAGGTCATCAGGATACCGCCCGGGCGAACCGCCTTCATCGCGGCCACGTTCAACCTTTGATAATGTTTCATCGCCGCGTCCAGCGACTGTCGACCGACCGCCAACTTGGGGGGATCGCAGATCACGACGTCAAAAGCCTGGGAACCTTCGATAAACCGCGACACGTCATCGCGAACAAACCGAACCTTGTCGGACACTCCGTTAATATCGGTGTTTTCATTGGCCGTCCGAATCGCCTCGGCCGATGAATCCACTCCGATCACCGAAGCCGCGCCGGCCAGTGCCAGATTGATACCGAAACCACCAGAGCAGCAGAACAGGTCCAGGACTTCCGCTCCGGCGGCAAACACCCTGAGATCATGCCGATTCTCACGCTGATCCGCGTAAAAGCCGGTCTTCTGACCCTGACCGGGACGCGTGACGAAGCGCACCCCGTTTTCCAGGACTTCCACTGGCTCCCCGGAAAGGGATCCCTCGTCCCGGCTTGCTATCCCTTCCAGCGCCCTGACCTGTTCAACCACGCGGAAACATACGGGTGCGTCCGAACCCAGACAGGACCTGACCGCGGCAGCCACGTCGGCACGATGCATCGATGCCCACACGGCGGACTCCATCACGACCGCCCGGCCATCGAAAACGTCTATCGTCAGACCGGACAGGCCGTCTCCCTCGCTGTTCACCATCCTGAAAACGGAAGTCGCCGAACCGGGCAGTCCCATGGCGCGGCGTAGTTCCCAGGCGCGCGTGATCCCTTTTCTGATCAGCGTTCCGGGGTCGGCCTCGTCGGCAGGCCCGCCCACCAGCCTGACTCGATACGATGACGCCGGGTTATAGAATCCCCTTCCGATCAACGCGCCCCGGTCATCGACAATGGCCACCAGGTCCCCTGCGCCGGGGGTTGAGTCCACAGCGGCAACCGCACCAGAGAACACGATCGGACAACCGAACCAGAACGGTCTGGCACGTCCCTTCGCGATAGTGACAACATGTTCACGCATCAATCAACCTCGACCCGCTCAATGGTTTGTTCCGTATTCTTCTTGGCGTCAGGCACCATCGAATCTTACGATCAACGCGATGAAGTACGCAAAGACCATCGCGATCATCCTGTTGTCGGCCATCCTGATGGGCGCTGCCGCCTGTGCCGGCGGCAACCGGACGGTAAGAAATGACAAAGCGGCGTCCTCCCGCGACACCCGTTCCACGCGCACCGTTAAGAAAAGCCGCGGAACCGGGGCAGACGCGTCGAAAACTGCCGGAACCCAGGCGGCCCGCGTATCGGCCGCCACCTCCAGATGCCAGGAACTGCTGCCCCTGATGGAGAAGGTCTCGAAAGAGACGGGACTCGAACTGCCGTTGCTGGTCGGAATCGTCCGTGTCGAATCGAACTTCAGGAATGATGTACGCTCCCGGGCAGGCGCGATCGGCCTGACCCAGTGCATGCCGAAGACCGCGAAAGGGAAAAAGTGCGGCCCGCTGAGCGATGAGTACGAAAACCTCAAATGCGGCGCCAGGGTATTTCTAGCCTTTCTAAACTACTACGATGGGTCCGTCTATCTGGGGCTTTCCGGCTACAACGCCGGCCACGGAATGCCCGGAACGGCACGCAGGAACAGCGAGTTGCCCGCCAACATCGAATACGTTGAAAAGGTGCTGCAGGCCGCGGCGCGATTCGAATCAAGGGGTTGCGAGTTCTGAAACCTTCGCTGGCTAGTCCGCGGTTCTACCGACGATCTCGCCCGGGATGGCGGTGAACTGGATACCGATCGAGGCCGACTCCAGAACGCCGTCGCCGTCGCCGTCGATATCAGGCACGACCAGCAGTTCGAGCAACGTCTGAACAGTGGCCTTGTCCACGGGAAGTCCGGCCCAGGTTTCATCGGGGATGGCCGCGACCGCGTCAGAAATCTGCTGTTTTGGAACGGCGCCGCCAAGGATGCCCTGCATCGAGGTGACCCTGCCGCCCGAAACCGTGACCGAGGCCTCAAGCCTGGTAAAGTACAGATCGACGTGGAGGTTGATGCCTTCCATCAACGGAAGATCGAACGGGAACACGTAGTCGGTGCCGCCCGCGGTCAGCTTGTTGCCGACGATCTTTGCGTTGTCGAGGGTGACAAGGGGATTACACTCGTCGGTAATCATCATCGGCTCGACCGTATAGTCGCAATCCTGGGTCAGGAAGTTGCAGGTCGGGTTTGACGGAGCCAGTTCGCCCGAATAGAACGCCAGCACATACGGGGACCCGTCGGTCTTGATGTCGCGGTGTTCAAACAACAGCGTGATATCCCCGCCTTCCATCGCATCCTTGATTCCATCCTGAGCGACCGGGAGTCCGGCGACCGGGCCGAGCGCGTTCTGAATACCGCAACAGCAGTTGTCAGGCGGTGAACACGTGGCGGGGTTGCTGTCCAGATCGAGACCCGCTCCTGTTTTGCCGTTGTCCGAAATCGCCATCGTCACGAACTTGGACACAGCCGGGTAGAACGTGGGCTGGCACACGCATCCCGATTCATCGGCAACGCAGACCCCATCCTCGCAATGGTCGTTGACCGAGCAGTCAAGGCCATCGCTGCAAACAGTTCCGGTCTGGTTGTCGTGGAAGCACAGGCTGCCGTCGCAGTAATCCGCGGTGCAGTCGTTGCCATCCGAACAGTTCTTCGAGGCGCCGAAGCAGTCCCCTTCGTCGCAGGAGTCACCGACCGTGCATGAATCTCCATCGCTGCATGCCGCCGTATTGTTCGTGTAGAAGCATTCGAACGTTTCGGGGTCGCAGTCATCGTTCGTGCAGGGGTTGTCATCATCGCAGATCGAGACGCCGCCCACGCAACACGGGTTCGTTGCAAGGTCATGGTAACAGCCCGTGATCGAGTCGCAACCATCCACGGTGCAGACGTTGCCGTCGTCGCAGTTGGTCGGCTGGCCGTTGCACTCGCCGCCCATGCAGGAATCCTCGAACGTGCATTCGTCGCCATCGTCGCACACCGACTCGTCAATAGGAGCGTGCTGACACCCCTTGATCTCGTCGCACGAATCCAAGGTGCAGGAATTTCCGTCGTCGCAGGAGGCGCCTTCGGGGATGATGCATTCACCCTGGAAGCAGTATCCGGGGCTGCACTTGTCCTCGAGCACGCAGGGGCCGCTGCTGAGCGACACATGCACGCAGCCAACGGACGGATCGCAGGAGTCCTCGGTGCAGGGGTCGCTGTCATCGCAACCCTTCGGAACAATGGTCGTAGCGACGCAAACGCCTGACTGACACGTTCCGACAGGGGCGTCCTCGCACTTGCCAAGCGTGGAGGAGGGATCACACTCGGTTCCCTCGGTTGCGGGCGACCAGTCACTGTTGCTCTTATTCGGAGCACACACTGAACACGGATCATCCGGGTCGGCCACGGCGGTATCGCGGCATATGCCGTTGATCAGACACTTGTCGGCCTGCATGGTGAACTGACAGTTCCCCAACCCGTCACATGTGTCATCCGTGCAAGCGCGACCGTCATCACAGGTGTACGCGGTTCCGTCCGCGCACTGACCCTGGGCGTTACAGGTCTCGCCCCACGTGCAGGCATTCCCGTCATCGCATGGGTCACCCTCGACGCAGGATTCGAACGTGTCGGTTCCGACGTCGTTGACGGTGGTGTCCTGACCCTGGACATCGTCGGCGATGTCGGGCGGCTGGACCTGGTCACGGCCTTCGTCCGGCGTGACTGTGTCAACGCCGACCTGGTCAGGCGGATCGATCTCGTCCGTCACTACGGTGTCGGCTCCTGTGTCCAACGGCACCTCGGTACCGCCACATGCAACCAACACGGTCAGAGAGGCAACTCCGAAAATCAACAACTGACGCATCTATTTCCTCCACGAAAGCCCCTTCAGGGAGCCCGCAAACAGCCTACTGAACCGTACCGGACGCCACGGTGAACGCGGACGCCCTCAAAATCTCGTTCACGAGAATGCTCAACTCGGAACCGGACGGAACGCCATCGATGAAATCGGCCATGTCGATCGATGGGATCTCGAATTCGACCAGCGGGGTGACCCCGTCCAGCTTTACCAGCAGGGTCGGAAGCAGCGTATCCATCACGAGCCCGGAAATCGTGTCCTCGGCACCAGCCAGATTGCCAACCAGAGAGGCTATCTCCATGTCGATGAAATCCGGATATTCGATCGCGACACCCATGCTGGTGGCGCCCGTCTCGGTCAGCCTGGCCGTGATGTTCGCGCCGGCCTTCAGGCTGGCATAGATCGTCATGGTCAACGGAGCTCCGAACATCGTAAGTGTTGCGTCAAGCTTCACGTCCCCGACCGCGACCTTCAACTGCTGGCCGGGGTTGCAGGCCGACAGGATCGGCGGCAGCAGGAAATCGACGAGCAGCACCATGTCGGTGATTCCGTACTCACTGACAGAGTCGCCAAGCAATGACTCCGGGATTGGCAGGCTGAGAGCTCCGCCCCAGTACAACGCATAAACCAGCTCGTTCAGAAGATCGTCCTTCAGCGCCAGCTCAAGTTGCGGGGATGTCGTGCCGACCGGGAAAACGGGATTCGCCTCGACACCGCCCTGCAGGCAGTTCGCGCGACCGATAGAGCCCAGTTTCTCGTGTGTCGTGCCTTTCGGCGCCGAAAACGAGGCGCGCATCCCGAGGGCGCCGCCAGCAGGGTCGAAATGAACCGAGGACGGGCTACTGGAAAGAGAGACTGTTACCGGAGTCCCGCCCTCGAACAGGGCTGGCACGTCAAAAGTCTGATTGATCGCCAGACCTTCCAGCATCTCCTGTAACTGGGGAACGATAGCCGAAATCTGGCTCTCTATCGCATCCTCGATCGATTCAACAAAGGTGTTTTCGAGGAACGACATCAGCAGATCCTCGAGGAATCCCGGGAAGTTATTGATATTTACATCCAGACCGCTGACCGAGGAATTGGTGCCGCTCATCGTGATAACCGGCTTGAGCGTCACCGGGTCAATGCTGATCAGCAGTGTCGATGTGACATTGACGCTGGACGCGGTAGCCGTGCCGGAGAAGCCGACGTGGCAATACTCGCCATTGATCCCGATTCGGACGTTCGGAATCGTGACGGACATATACAAGCCGCCATCGACCGGAACCAGATCCACGCCGACCGTTCCAAACGTGATGCTCGTGAGATTGACTTCATGGTCACCACACAACCAGCCGTCGTCACCCTCCTCGATCGGGTTGCTGATCATGGACATCAGGTCCAGCGTGGACACATACATCGTGATGATTGTCGCGATGTCGTCGTAAGTGGACGTGTCATTGTCATCCCAGACCTCGGGGCCCAGGAACAGCATCAGTCCGTCTTCAACGTTCGATACCGACGGATCGGTCTCGCTGAAAGGGAACCATTCGGTCGAGTAGTAATAGGACTGAACCACCCTGTCCTTCAGGCCGTTCAGATCCTCGCCCTCGACGACAATGCCATTGAACCCCTGGGCCGATGTCATCTGGGTCTGGAAGGTATTATCGGCCCCGACCGCGACAGGAACGCCATTGATCGTCACGAACGGTACGACCACGCCGTCCATACCAAGCACCACGTGACCGGACACCGTGATTTCGGCAGCTCCGTTCAGGGTGGCCGCCCTTTCAGGGTTATCCACCACGATCTGCGGCCTGCATTCCGCGCTGTTGATCAGCGTGTGTTTGCATCCTTCGATCGGATCGCAGGTATCGGCGGTACAGAACTGCAGATCGTCGCAGTCGTAGTTGTATGGTCCGCGCTGACAGGCGCCATCCTGACACTGACCCATCGCGGTGCAGACGTTGTTGTCCTCGCATTCATCCGCGTTGTTCACAAAAACGCAGCCTTCACCCTGGACACAGGCGTCATCGGTGCAGACGTTGTTGTCGTCGCAGTCGACAGTGCCGGTACCGGGGGTACAGACACCACCCAGGCAGATGTCGCCCACAGTGCACTCGTTGTTGTCATCGCAGACGTCTTCGTTGTTCGTGTACTGACAACCCTGGAAAGCGACGCACTCCTGGTCCGTGCAGACGTTGTCATCGTCGCAGTCCAGAGGCAGGCTACCCGCGGTGCACGACGACGCGGAGCATGTGTCGTTGAGCGTGCACGGGTCGCCATCATCGCAAGGGTCCGTGTTCGGAATGGCCACGCAGCCCTTCGAGGGAACGCATCCATCGTCGGTGCAGACGTTCTGGTCATCGCAGACCAGCGGATCCGGACCGGGCTGACATTCGCCTGCAAAGCAGGCATCGTTCGTGGTGCACAGATTGCCGTCATCGCAGGGTTCTGTGTTATCGACGTGCAGACAGCCGAATTCAGGCTGGCAACTGTCCGTGGTGCACAGATTGCCGTCATCGCAGTCCACAGCGGCGCCGCCGCAGACATCGGCCACGCAGACGTCGTCCACGGTGCAGCGGTTGCCATCGTCACAAGCCAGGCCATCCGTTGCCGGATGCACGCATTCGCCGTCCACGCAGGAATCGGCCGTGCAGCCGTTTCCGTCGTCGCAGTCGAGTGGCGAACCCACGCACGCTCCGGAACGGCACGCATCTTCAAGCGTGCATGCGTCTCCGTCGTCGCACTCGCCGGTGTCGTCCGGGAAAAGCCTGTCGGTGGCCAGCGCCGTTATGCAGGAAACGCACGGATTGTTCGCCGACACGGCGCCGTCCGCGATGCACTCGTCATCGACAAGGCACCACCCGGGCTTCAAGAGATGTTCGCAATCCGACAGAGAAGTGCATGAATCGCCGGTGCACTCACGACCGTCGTCGCAATCGGGGACAACCGTGCCGGAACACGTCACGCCGTCTTCCTGGCACAGGTCGTCGACCGTGCACGCGTTCCTGTCGTCACAAGCCGTGCCGGCAGGACAGGTTGGCTCCCAGTTGTCCTGGGGAGGTTCAACGACGTCGGCACCGGTTTCACCCGAAACATCACGACCAGTGTCCGAACCAGAACCACCTTCGTCGACGCCGGTGATTACATCCACTCCGCCTTCGTCGCCCAAGCCGGTGTCTAAACCGGGTACCTGACCGCCACCGCAACCGGCAATGGCCAGACAAGCCGCCGCGACACCGAACACCTGGAACAATCTGCTCATTGCAACCTCACAATAGAAATACACCAGCACCGCTACTTCACATTGCCAAGAATGATCGTCGCGCCATGGGTACGTTCGACCACCTTCATGTCGATCTGGATGACCGAGCCGGCCGGAATGCCGTCGGCCAAGGACGCCAGATCGATGCTGGGCAGTTCGAACGACGCCAGAGTGTCACCGGACAACAGATCCAGCACCATCGGCATCGCGACTCCGCGAATCAGTCCACTGATCGTGTCTTCGGCCCCGACCAGTCCACCGTCGATCTGAGCGACCTCGATATCGATGAACAGCGGTGTCTCGATCTGGATGCCGATCTCGGTTCCAGTCTCGCCCGCAACAAGGACGATACGCGCTTCGGCCGTAAGACTGGCGTACATCGTCATCGTGACCGGCTGACCGAACAGTTTCATTGAGGCCAGGACCTTGATGTCACCCGCCTCGAAGTACAGTTTCTCGTCGACGTTGCATCCCGTGAGGATTGGCGGCAGCATGAACTCGACGGTCAGCGCCAGGTTGGTGACGCCAAATGTCGAAAGATCGACATCGCCCAGCATCTCGGGCCCGACGGGAATCACCAGCGCGTTCGATGCCCAGATCGCGTAAAGCGCCTCGTTGAGGAAGTCGTCCTTCGCCATCAGACCCATTTCGTATGTGTGGGACATCACCGGCTGAGCCGAGTCAGTGCCCAGGCAGGCCCCGCGGCCGAGAGCACCACGGATGGCGCGAGGCGGCGTCTGGGTCGGATCAGGCATAACGGCCGCGGCCAGACCGATATCGCTGCCGGCAGGCGTGAGCGAAATCGTGGAGAACTTGCTTTTCATCTGGAGCGTGACCGGATTCATGCCCGGCAGCAGGGCCGGAACCTCGAACTCCGGCTCCAGAGCCAGATCAGCCACCGCGCCCTCGATCAAATCAGACAGCTGTCCTGACAACGCCTTCTCGAACTCGCCCTCGATCATGTCGGCGAAGTCTTCCTCGAAGAAGTCGATGATCCAGTTGCCCAGGAATCCCCAAATGCCGTCCACGTCAACGTCAAGACCCGCGACCACGACGTCCGGATTCGTGATAGAGGCCACCGGATTGCCGGAAGCGTCTACCGCCAGGTTCAGATCGGCATTGATTGTGATGGACGTCGCTGACACATCGCCACTAAAGTCCGGACAGGCGAAACCGCTGATCGGCACATCGATCTTCGCGCTGAACCTGGGGATCACAACCTTCACCTTCATCTTACCCCAGTCCGGAACCAGGTCGATGGAGAGCGTGCCGTAGCGTATGTTCTTGATGTTGACCCTGTAGTCGCACCATCCGAACTCGCCGTCGGTGACCGGGTTCGTGATCAGGGTCGAGATGTTCAATGCGCCGATGATATTCGTCAGCAACGTAGCGATGTCGTCAGCAGTGGCGGTGTTGTTGTCGTCCCAGACGGTCTTGCCCAGGAAAATCAACACGCCGTCCGCAACCATGGCCGCGTTCGGGTTGGAATTGCTGACCGTGTACCAGGAATCTGAGTAGTAAAGCGACTGGACAACGTAGTCCTTGTAGGTAGCATAATCACCCACACCCTGGCCGTAGGCGACGATCGGATTCATACCGTGCGAAAGCGACATCGTGGTCTGGAACGCCTGAGTCTCGGGATGAACCATCACATCGAGACCGTTGACAGTCACGAAACCGATCCACGGACCTGGTTTCGGGTACTCGATGTGCCCGAGCACGGTGATCTGGTCACCGTTGACCCGGTTCAAGGTGGCCCCGCGCTCGGGGTAGTCGATGATGATCTGCGGACGGCATTCCGGCAAAGGCTTCTGGTAGCAGCCGGGCGCGTCACCTGTCGGAAGACAGAAGTCCAGAGTGCATTCATCTCCGTCGTCGCACATGTTGACGCTCGGGGGCGCTCCCAGGCAGACGCCGTCACCGCAAACGTCACCCAGGGTACATACGTTGTCATCGTCGCAGACGTTCATGTTGTTTTCGAAAACGCAGCCGATCCCCGGTTCACAGCGGTCGTCGGTGCATTCGTTCAAATCGTCGCAGACGAGTTCGGAAGTTCCGGCCTGGCACGAACCTTCGCCGCAAACGTCATCGAGGCTGCACGGGTCGTTGTCGTCGCAGGGGACCGTGTTATTCTCGTGGTGGCAGCCCACGCCCGGGATGCACGAATCGGTGGTGCAGACATTGCCGTCGTCGCAGTCCAGGACACCCGCTCCAGCCGCGCACGTTCCGCCCTTGCATCGATCCTCGAGAGTACAGGGGTCTCCATCCTCGCACGGATTCACGTTCGGAATGTGGACGCAGCCGTCAACACGTATCGGGACGCAGCCGTCGTCGGTGCAGTCGTTCAGATCGTCGCAGTCGAGCCTGTCGTCACCCGAAATGCACTCGCCCAGCCAGCATCTGTCTCCGATGCTGCAGATGTTGCCGTCGTCGCAGGGGATGTCCAGAAATTCATGAACGCAACCGAAATCCGGATGGCATGCGTCCTGGGTGCAGGAGTTCTGATCCCAGCATCCAATCGGGCTTCCATGACACTCGCCGGCCACGCACAGGTCGTTTTCGGTGCACAGGTCGTTGTCGTCGCACATGCCTTCAACCGGCTGGTGCTGGCAGTTTCCGCCGGAACAGGAATCCATCGTGCACGGATTGTCGTCGTCGCAGCCGTTCACGACCGCCACGCAGAAACCTTCGTGGCACCGGTCGTTGATGGTGCATGGATCCGCGTCGTCACACGAGAGGTTGTCGTCGGGCAACAGTTCGTCGTTCTTCAACGCCGTCTGGCACGAACGGCAGACCACGGCGGGATCGACGTCGCCGTCCTCGATGCACTTTCCGTCGACAAAGCACCATCCCGGCTTGGTTTCATGGGTGCACTCGGTTTCCGTCGTGCATTCGTCGAACGTGCAATCGATTCCGTCATCGCACTCCGCGACCACGATACCCGCGCATTCCTCGCGATCGTTGCACTGGTCGTCGATGGTGCACGGGTCGTTGTCGTCGCATTCCTGACCAGGGGTACACGGTTCGACCACCGCCCCGTCCGGCAGAATTCCGTCACGACCGATGTTATCGGCGGAGGTGTCAGGCAGCACCTCATCGCGTTCCACCGTGTCGATGACCTGCGTGTCTTCGCCGACCTGCGTGTCTGAGCCCGTGTCGGCCGGATTGCCATTGTCATCGAGCGGAGTGGAGTCACCACAACCGGAAAGAAGGGCGATCGCGACAAAAAGGGCGAATGTGGTTTTCTTATGCACCACAAACCTCCAATAAATTCAAAATCTTATGCGACACCTGAAAACAGGGATGCTTAACGGGATCGCATCGTGCGAATTCTAGGGAAAAACGGGAGCTTAAACAATAGAAGATTCAGCAGTGATCAAGGGATCAAGGGATCAAAGGTTCTCAAGAAGGCCGGCCGCTCCCATGCCTCCGCCGATGCACATCGACACGACCGAATATCTGGCGTTCACACGCTTCATCTCGTACACGGACTGAACCGTCAGCTTAGCGCCGGTGCAGCCGAGCGGATGACCGAACGCAATGGCGCCGCCGTTCGGGTTGACCTTGGCCGGGTCGACCTGTCCATTCAGTTCGTCAAGCACGGCCAGAGACTGCGCCGCGAACGCCTCGTTCAGTTCGTAGAAACCGATGTCGGCGTCTGTCTTTCCAGTCCTTGCGAACAGCTTCGGAATTGCGGTCGCCGGGCCGATGCCCATCAACTCGGGCGGGCATCCCGCCACGACATACTGAACGAATCGCGCCATAGGCTTGAGTCCGGTCTTCTTCAGAGCGTCTTCACTCATCAGAATCACCGCCGCCGCGCCATCGCTGACCTGGGAGGAGTTGCCCGGCGTGACCGAACCGCCCATCTTGAAGGACGGCTTAAGCGCGCCAAGGCCCTCGATCGTCGAATCGGGCCGGGGGCCCTCGTCAACGGCGAAAACGACCGGTTCCTTTCCACCGAACTGATCGACCGTCAACGGAACAATCTGGGAATTCATCCTGCCGTCAGCCAGTGCCACTCCCGCCTTGCGGTGCGACGCGACCGAGAACTCGTCCTGCCGCATCCGCGAAATGTTGTACTTCGCGACCAGATTTTCCGCGGTGATTCCCATCGACGCGTAGACCTGAGGCATGTTCCGCATCAAATCGGGATCCGGCATCAGATTGAAGCCGCCCATTGGCACCGAGGACATCGACTCGACACCGCCTGCCACAATCACGTCGGCGCTTCCTGCAGCGATAGCCTGGGCGCCCAGAGCTATAGTCTGAAGCCCGGACGAACAGAAACGGTTGACGGTCATCCCGGTGACAGTTTCAGGCAGGCCCGCCGCGAAAACCGCGATACGGCCGATGTTCATCCCCTGGGGTCCTTCAGGCATGGCGCAACCGACGATCACGTCGTCGATCAGGTTCACGTCCATCCCGCCAGTCCTGGCAACAACCTCGCGGACACAGGTTCCGATGAGGGTCTCGGGCCGCACGTTCCTGAGGGTTCCCTTCTTCGCCTTTCCCACGGCCGTCCTGACGGCCGAAACGATGTAAACGTCTCTCATCGCAACCTCCTAGTTCCTGAGGGGTTTGCCGTTCGCCAGCATGTACTGGATACGGTCCTGTGTCTTTTCCATGCCCATCAGCGACAGGAACGCCTCGCACTCCAGATCCAGCAGGTACTGCTCGGTGACCCTGGTGCCCGGCCTGATGTCGCCGCCGCAGATGATGTGAGCCAGTTTCGAGCAGACCACGTAATCGTGCGGGCTCATGAAACCGCCACCCATGAACTGCTGCATTCCGGCCTCAAGCAGCCCGATCCCGTCACGGCCGGGAAGGAGGAGCCAATCCGGCGGGGCCGGAGGTCTGTACCCGGAACGCGCCATCCCGAGCGCCGTCTGCTTGGCGTTGTTCAACAATGCGTCGCGGGAAACCGTGATCCGATCTGTCCTTCTGACGTAGTTGTACCGCCTGGCCTCGTACGCGCTGGTCGACACCTTGGCGGTGGCGATGTTTTCGAATACCTTCGCCAGATAAGGCAGCCTGGAAATGTCGGTGTTGTCGGCCGGTATCGACTCGATAGCGCGCACGACCGATTCCTTGGTGCCGCCGCCCGCGGGGATGACTCCGACGCCGACCTCGACCAGACCAATGTACAGTTCCGCGTGCGGACAAAGGGCCGAGGCGTGGATCGACAATTCGCAGCCGCCGCCGATCGCCAGGCCGAACGGGGCCACTACCGTCGGCTTCTCACAGTATTTCAGACGCATGCCACATGACTGAAGCCGCTTGATGCTCGCCTCGAGCATCGTCCAGTTGCCAGTCTGCGCCGCCATCAGGATCATCGCGATGTTCGCGCCGGCGCTGAAGTTTTCACCGTCGCTGGTCACCACGAGTCCCTGGTAGTCGCCGTCCTCGACCATGTCGCAGGCATCGTGGATCGCGTCCATGATGTCATCGTCGATCGCGTTCATCTTGGTGTGGAACTCGACGCACAGCACGCCGTCACCAACATCGACGATGTCCGCGCCCATGTTCTTCTTGACGACCTGGCCCTTTTCCTTGAACCCCTTGATCGTCAGATGCCAGTCCGGAACGTCCACAACCTTGTAGATTCCAGACGCCATGTCGAAGAAGGTCCGGGAGTTGCCTTCACGACCGTAGAATGACCTGGCGCCGCTGGCGAGCATCTTAAGAACGTTGTCCGGGACCACGTAGCCCTCGGCCTGCATACGCTTCACGCTCTCCTCGACACCGATGGCGTCCCATGTTTCGAACGGTCCCATCTCCCAGTTGAAGCCCCACTTCATCGCGTTGTCGATATTGACGACGTCGTCAGCAATTTCTCCAACCCTGTTCGCCGCGTAAATCAAGGTCTGCGCCGTCAGTTTCCAAATCAGGTTGCTGACCCGGTCATCGATGCTGATAAGAGCCTTGAGGCGCTGGGGAAGGCTCATTCCCTTGACCATGGCGATCAATTCGAGGTTCGGCTTTGACGCCGGGACGTATTCAAGAGTGGCCGGGTTGATCACCAGACGCTCGCCGGACGGCCCCTTAGTGTAGAAGCCGGCCTTCTTCTTGGCGCCCAGAAGCCCCTTGCCGATCATCTTGTGAATGAAGTCGGGAAGCTCGAATGCCTGACGCTCCGGGTCGTTGTCCAGCTTCTCCAGACATGTGTTCGCGACGTGGGCGAACACGTCAAGGCCAACCAGGTCGACCGTCTTGAACGCCGCGGTCTTCGGCCTGCCCATCGGCTTGCCGAAAATCGCGTCGATCTCCTCGATGCTGAAACCGTCCTGGGTCATGGCGGCGATCGTCTTGCAGATCGCGTAGATGCCGATGCGGTTTCCGATGAAGTTCGGCGTGTCCTTGCCGAAAACCACTCCCTTGCCGAGTTGTTTCCGCCCGAACTCCGCCCATATCCGAAGAGTCTCGGCACTGGTCTCGGGACCGGGAACCAGCTCGAGCAGTTTCATGAAACGAACAGGATTGAAAAAGTGGGTGACCAGGAAGCGTTCGCGCATGAAAACCGGCAGGACCTCGGCCATCGAGGCTATCGACAGCCCCGAGGTGTTCGATGAAAGGATCGCGTCCATCTTCATATGGGGCACGACCTTCTCGAACAACTGCCTCTTGGCGTCGATGTTTTCGACGATGGCCTCGATCACGATATCGCAGTCCGCGATCTTCTCGAGGTCGTCGTCAAAGTTTCCGACCGAAACGAAGTCGACGCCGGATTTGTCATAGAAGAGCGGCGCGGGCTTGAATTTCAAGGCGTTATCGATGCCCTTCGACGCCAGAGCGGACCTGGTCTCATGGGACTGGTCCGGGCCGACTCCGTTGGGAACGACGTCCAGCAGTATTGTCCTGACCCCGGCGTTCGCGAGGTGGGCCGCGATGCCCGAACCCATCACACCGGCGCCCAGGACGGCGGCTTTGCGGATGCGAAACGACATACCATCATCCTCCACATGCAGACTAATTTTTGAACACTGACAGCTATTCGGCACTTCGGGATAAGTGAATCATCGGAGGGGAAATTAATCAAGCTGTTAACACGCGCGCAAGCGCCGATTCTGAGGATTACCCGGTATCAGGCGACGGAGGCGGAAGGAGACCTTGCCGAGGATCAGGAACAACCTGACGTTGACCCGCAGTTCATGCACTTGTGACACTTGCCGTTACGAACCATCACGAAGCCGCATTCCGTGCAGACCGGCGCATCCTCCTGACCCTGAAAGAGGTCGTTCTGCTGCTCGCCATCGGCGGGCTGGTCGCCGACCGACATCGCTTCCAGATCAAGCGGCGCCTCGATGGAAACAACCCTGGGCTGGCCCTTCAGGAACTTGATATCGAGCCACCTGAACACATAGTCCACGATCGATTTCGCATATCCGATCGCCGGATTCGACGAGAACCCGTTAGGCTCGAACCTGACGTGCGCGAACTTGGCGACCAGAACCTCGAGTGGAACGCCATACTGCAGAGCTATCGAGACCGCGGTCGCGAAGCTGTCCATAAGGCCGCGGATGACGGAGCCCTGCTTCGCCATAGTGATGAATATCTCGCCAGGTCTGCCGTCTTCGTGCATCCCGACGGTGATGTATCCATCGAGGCCCGCGATCGTGAACTTATGGGTAATCGACGATCTCTCGTCCGGAAGCTTCGTCCGCACTGGACCGACAGGCGCCTGGGCCACTGCCTTGTCGGCCTCTTTCTCGCTGGACGTCCTGACCGGCTGGGTGCCCTTTGAGCCGTCGCGGTAGATCGCCACTGCCTTCAGGCCGTACTTCCATGCATCGACGTACGCCTGACGGACATCCTCGACCGTCGATTCGGCCGGCATGTTCACGGTCTTGGAGATCGCGCCCGACAGGAAAGGCTGCACCGCACCCATCATATGGATATGACCATCGACGGATATGGTCCGCTTGCCGTTGACCGGCTTGAACGCGCAGTCGAACACGGGAAGGTGTTCGGCCTTGAGTCCAGGCGCGCCCTCGATCGTGTCGTTCCGATCGATGTAGTCCAGGATGGTCTGGATCTGCGTCTGGCCGTATCCAAGCTTGGCGAGGGCCGCGGGAACGGTTCTGTTCACGATCTTCATCTGGCCGCCGCCCACCAGGCTCTTGTACTTCACGATGGCAAGTTCCGGCTCGATGCCGGTGGTGTCGCAGTCCATCATGAAACCAATCGTCCCCGTCGGCGCCAGCAGGGTGACCTGCGCGTTACGGAAACCGGCCTGCCTGCCCATCGAAACGGCGATGTCCCAGGCCTGCCTGGCGTCCTTCATCAATCCGCCCGGCACATACCGCTCGTCGACGGCTTCAAGGGCGGCGCGATGCTTGCGGATCACGCGGGCCATCGACTGCGCGTTCTTCTGGTATTCGGCGAAGGGGCCAACCTTTTCGGCCATAATGGCGCTGGCGACATACGCCTCGCCGGTCATCAGCGCCGTTACCGCCGCGGCGCACGCGCGACCGGCATCACTGTCGTAAGCCAGTCCCCAGCTCATCAAAAGGCCGCCGAGGTTCGCGAATCCGAGCCCGAGCGGACGGAATTTTTCGGAATTCGTCCCGATAGGTTCGGTGGGATACTTCGCATTTGAGACGATGATTTCCTGGGCGAAGATGAACGTGCGCACCGCGTGCCGGAATCCCCTGGAATCGAAAACACCGTCCTCGCCGACGAATCTGGTCAGGTTCAGCGATGCCAGGTTACAAGCCGAGTTGTCGAGGAACATGAACTCGGAGCAGGGGTTCGACGCGTTGATCCTGCCGGAGGCCGAGCAGGTGTTCCAATCGTTAACCGTCGTATCGAACTGGATGCCGGGATCGCCGCAGCGATGGGCCGCCTTGCAGATGCGATCCATCAGATCGACGGCCTTCATGGTCTCGACGGTCTGTCCCGTCGTCACGGCCTTCGTCTCCCATTGCGCCCCGTTCAGGACAGCCTTCATGAACTCGTCCGAAACTCGGACCGAATTGTTCGCGTTCTGGAAGAAAATCGACTCGAAAGCCTCGCCGCCGAAGGAACCGTCGTAGCCCTCGCGGACCAGTGCCAGCGCCTTGTCCTCCTCGCGAACCTTGCACTCGATGAAGTCGACGATGTCCGGATGATCGACATTAAGGACGACCATCTTGGCCGCGCGCCGGGTCTTGCCACCCGACTTGATCACGCCGGCGAAAGCGTCGTATCCGCGCATGAACGACACCGGCCCCGAAGGAATGCCGCCGCCCTTCAGTCTTTCCTTCGAGGAACGTATCGTCGACAGATTCGTGCCTGTTCCGGATCCGAACTTGAACAGCATGCCCTCGGTCACGGCAAGGCCCAGGATGCTTTCCATGGTGTCCTCGACCGAGTTGATGAAACAGGCCGAGCACTGGGGATGCTCCTCGACGCCGACGTTGAACCAGACGGGGCTGTTGAAGGAGCCATACTGGTGAAGAATCAGCCAGGCCAGTTCGTCCCGGAAAACCCGGGCGCCGGCGGCATCCGCGAAATAACCGCCCTTGAGCCCCCACGCCGAGATCGTGTCGACGACACGGGAGATCATGTCCTTAAGACTGGACTCGCGGTCCGCCTGCCCGATCGTTCCGCGGAAATACTTCGAAGCAACCACGTTCGACGCGCTCATCGAGAAGGACGTGGGAAAATCCATCCCGGTCTGGGCAAAAACGACCGTCTTGTCGTGGGATCTGATCTCTGCGTCACGCTTCTCCCACGTGACCGTATCGAACACGTCGACATCCTCACGCGTGTAGTACCTTTCGTATTGCAGCCCCTCGACCATTCCCACCTTGCCTTCCATGGTATCCACCCCTTCACCTTCCTGATCCGATTCCTGTATTGATACGACTGGTTCAGCCTGACCACCGTCGATCCCCTCGACGCTGGCGCCCTCACCGTCGGTTACCTCGTGTGAAACGTGTTCAACCGGTTCATCGATCACCGCAACCGGTTCATCGATCACCGCAACCGGTTCATCGATCTCCGCAACCGGTTCATCGATCACCGCAACCGGTTCATCGATCACTGGTTCGCCGACTTCATCAACAAACTCATCGGGATCGAAGTCGGTGCCGGCGCCATCGGACGGCACCGCCGCATCCGAACGGTCCTCTACGACGACGTCGGTGCCGGAACCAAAAAGATCATCCTCGCCCAGGGAACGTTTCATGACTTCGCGACCTCTGAAATGACCATCCTCACGTCTGTTCGACGAAAGCCAATAGTAACCCCGCCGGTTGGGACGTCAACAAAAATGCACTACATGTTGGGGTTATTCGACAGGTTACATACTAACGTTTGTGTTACGGCAGGTTACAGCGATCTTTCAACAGCAGGCCCGCGGATGCCCCCGAAACGACACCATGACATTCGCCGCGCCAACCATGACATGGATGTCGCGATCAGTTACCCCCTGGATGGGTGTCATGTCCGATTTTTATGGAACGCGTTCGCGGCTGGAGCGAAATAATCCTTTATATACGGGGATCTTTTTAACCTCGGTCAAATGTGGCCCGCAAAATGCAACAAACCAGTCCGTGCTCTCATGGAGGTCGATCATGTACACTCTGGATGAACGTGAGAACATTGACGAGTGTTACGAAGGGGAAGAAGGACCGCGAGTCGCCCTGATGGACGAACCGGCAATGTCCGAGATCACCTCGAACTCGATAATGGCGTATCTCAGCAGAATCGGTGATGCGCCCCTGCTCTCCCGCGAGCAGGAGAGTTCGCTTGCACGCGCGATTGAGGATGGGGAAAAGGAAGCGTTCCTGTGGATGGTCCGCATCCCGTTCTGTCTCAATCATCTGGTCGAGTTCCCTGGCAAGCTGACGTCCGGCGAGGTTTCCCTTCTGGACGTTTCCCTGCTGGATGAGAGCAGCCACGAGGACTGGACTCCTTCCCTGTCGAAGGAACTCTCGGACTTCTCGGACAGGATCGCTGGCATCGCGTCGACGAAGCGCGACAATCAAATCTACGATGAATACGTGCTCTCGCTGGAACTCTACCAGGCCTACCATGAGTTCAAGTTCGGCGCGGGAATCGTCAGACTGGTCATGCGCAGTCTTCAGCAGCAGCTTGAGCGGCTTTCATCCGGTCAGGGCGGGTTTTCGTCTCCCGATGACGCGGACTCCACCGCGTTCGGCAGCCTCGACCTGAACTCGCGCGTGATATCGGGCGCGGCATCCGCCAGGGCGGCTGGAATGGTTCTCGGTGTTCGCGGCGACGCGCTTCGCGAAGCGGTCACAGGACTTACCAGGGCACAGAGCCGCGTGGATCGCGCAAAGTCCAGGATGATCCGCTCAAATCTGCGGCTGGTCGTCTCGATTGCAAAGAAGTACATGAACCGCGGAATCCCTCTGCTTGATCTGATTCAGGAAGGCAACATCGGCCTGATGAAGGCGGTAAGCCGCTTCGAGTGGCGCCTGGGTCACAAGTTTTCAACCTACGCGACCTGGTGGATCCGTCAATCGATATCCCGGACGCTGGCCGAGCATGGCAAAACGATCCGCGTCCCGGTTCATCTTGTCGAGTGTGTCAACCGCGTCCGCAGGGCCCGCGCCGCGCTGATAGTGCAGAACGGTCGCGAGCCGTCGATGGATGAGCTGGCGGTGGCGACCGGTTACACCGCTGAGCAGGTGTTCAGGGCTGAAAAGACTATTCTGTCCGCAGTCTCGCTGGACACCCCGATCGGAAAGGACGACAACAAGTTGATGGACGTTGTCGAGGATACGAATGCCAGGCAGCCTTTCGACGACACCTGCGAAGAGAACATGAGCGTGTGCATTCGCCGACTGCTGGCGGGCCTGACTCCAAAAGAGGAAGCCGTCATCCGGATGCGCTTCGGAATCGGCGTTGCCCGCGAATTCACCCTCGAAGAGGTTGGTGAGGCGGTCGGCCTGACCCGCGAACGTGTGCGCCAGATCGAGGTGAAGGCTCTGCAGAAGCTGCGCGACCCAGCTCTTCGTCACGACATGACCAGCTTCCTTCACGACAACTGATCCCCGTTTCAGCTCATCGCACGCATACATATACGCGCGCCACGCGCGCATTGTGATTGACTTACAGTCCTGTTACCGGTAATTTACGCGCGCTTTTGTCCTATGGAGTTGAACGTGGCAGAGAACAGCGAGAGCTCCCTGATCGAACAGCGCATGGATAAGTTGAACAAGCTCAAGGAACTGGACGGGGTCGCGTACCCGAACGATTTCCGGGTCAGCGACTGCATCGCCGCGATACGCGCGAAGGGCCTGGATTCTTCCGGTGCCGAGATCCAGAACGACATTCTTGAAGCGCAGCCGATCCAGGTCTCAGTAGCCGGCAGGGCTATGGCGGTGAATTCGTTCGGGAAAGCGGCTTTCGTCCGCATCCGCGACAGGTCCGAGACGATTCAGGCATACGTAAAGAAGGACGCGGTCGACGAAGCATCGTTCGACCGGTTCAAGCTGATGGATATCGGGGACATCGTCGGCGTGAACGGGACTCTGTTCCGCACACGAACCGGCGAACTTACGGTCAAGGTTTCGAGTTTCCGGGTCCTGTCCAAGGCACAGCGTCCGCTTCCCGAGAAATTCCATGGTCTGCAGGATGCCGAACTGCGTCAGCGCATGCGTTACGTCGACATGATCGTCAACGATGATTCGCGCGAGGTATTCCGCACCCGCACCAGGATAATCAAGTACATCAGGGACTACCTCGACAAGCGGGACTTCGTCGAGGTCGAGACCCCGATGATGCACCCAATCCTGGGCGGCGCGAACGCCAGGCCGTTCGTGACTCATCACAACGCCCTGGACGTGAACCTCTACATGCGAATCGCGCCGGAACTCTACTTGAAGAGACTCGTCGTGGGCGGTTTCGACCGTGTCTACGAACTGAACCGGAACTTCCGCAACGAAGGTTTCTCGAACCGGCACAACCCGGAATTCACCATGATCGAGCTGTACCAGGCGTACGCCACATATCTCGACCTGATGGATATGACCGAGGATCTGTTCCAGTCCATGGCGCGTGACATCATCGGGAAAACCGTAGTGACTTTCCGCGGACACGACATCGACCTGGGCAAGCCATTCGTGCGTCTGCCGGTCTGCGATGGACTCAGGGACTATTGCGGCGCGCCCGAAGTCGTTTTCGTCGACCATGCGGCGGCATATCAGTTCGCGATGAAGCACCGGGTGGACAAGAAGGCTGCAGACCTGGTGATGAAGAAATACGAGAACGACCTGAACGACCCGACCGCATCGCGCAACGCGGCGCTTGAACTGTGCATGATGGTCTTCGAGGAAAAGGTCGAGGAACACTTGATACAGCCGACGTTCGTGACCGACTTCCCGGCCGCCATTTCGCCGTTGTCACGCCGCAAGGATTCGGATCCGACGCTGGTCGACCGCTTCGAACTGTACGTGGCCACCAACGAATTCGGCAATGCCTTCTCGGAGCTGAACGATCCCCAGGATCAGGAGTCGCGATTCCAGGCCCAGATGATCGCGAAGGCGGCTGGCGACCAGGAGGCGATGGAGTACGACGAGGACTATATCAGGGCACTTCAGTACGCTCTTCCGCCGACCGCCGGCGAAGGCATCGGGATCGATCGCCTGACCATGCTCATGACCGGTTCCGACAGCATCAGGGACGTGATCCTGTTCCCGATGCTCCGCCCCGAAAAGTAGTCGCCGGGGACGGACTCTCTTGAGCGGGCCCCGGTGGCCCGCGGGACCAGCATGGCGAACAGCGCGATGACAGCGCTCGAAAGAGCTATCGATTACATTGGCCCGGGCCTGCAGCTCGTCGGAGTGATCGTGTGCTCACTGTTGATGACGGCGGTTCTTGTCGCGGTCATCGTTCGTCTGTTGAAACTGTTCTCGGAAAAGGGCAACCCGCGTTCATGGCGCCTGCTGCTGGCGCTGCGCTTCCTGGTCGGATTCCGCGAGGAGAACCCGTCGTGGTTCAAACGCCTCGTGCCTGTCGCCAGCCAGAATTTCATCGCGATGACCGGAACCGCCATCGGTGTCTGGGCGTTGATTGTCGTGCTGTCGGTGATGTCCGGCTTCGAGCTCGATCTCAAACAGAAGATCATCAGGAACAACCCGCACATCACCGTTGAACGTTGCCCCGACCCGCTCGACGCCTTCGAGCGTGCCTCGGGCTGCGCGGATCTGGTTCCGGCGGTCAAGGCGGTAAAAGGCGTTTCCATGGCCGAGTCATTCTCCCAGGGCGAGGCGTTGATCGCGTCTTCGATCAACATGGGACCTGGCACGACCATCCGGGGAATCGATCCGGGCGGAAAGCTCGAGGCCATGTGGCTTGGCGATGGCGTATCGGCCGGAGCGCTCGAGGCGCTGGCGCGCCCCGAGACGGCTATCGTGGATCGTGAACTCGGTTTTGACATGTCCGGGATGGCGGCTGCGGCAGCGGTCGACGTGCCGGCCGACCCTGAGATGCTGGTTCTGCCTCCGGTCGGGACCGGCGGCGCATCGGTTCGCAACCGGCCCGGCATCATCCTGGGTTCGGAGCTGGCGATCGGGCTTGGTGTCGGCGAAGGCGACGAGGTCTCTGTCGTCATTCCCGACGGCGACATCGGTCCGACAGGCGTCATACCGGCCAAACGAACGTTCCGGGTTGTGGGTACCCTGAAGACCGGCCTGTATGAGTACGATCTGAAAACCGCCTTCGTTCTGAAGGAAGAAGGGTTGAAGCTGTTCTTCACTCCGGGACGTGAACGAATCGCGTTGATGGTGACTGACATGAATCGCCTGGACGGCATCGCTGCCGGCGTCACGCACGCGCTGTCAAAATACGGCGATATGAGGGTCAGGACGGTCACGCAGACCAACCGGTCACTGTTTTCGGCCCTGATGATCGAAAAAATCGCGATGTTCCTGGTTCTGGGCCTGGTGATCCTGGTTGCCGCCTTCAATGTTTTCGGCTCGTTGCTTCTGATCACAATGGAAAAGACCCGCGACATCGCCGTGCTGCGAAGCATGGGTGTGACCGGAAACGGCATCAGGTCTATCTACTTTCAGATCGGGAGCGTGATCGGCCTTACAGGCACGCTGTCGGGGCTGGTCCTGGGACTCGCGACATGCCTGTATATCCAGCAGGTGGGCATTTCGCTGCCGCCGGAGTACTACATCGATCGCCTGCCGGTCAGCATCAACGCCCTCGATGTGGTGGCGGTGACACTGGCCGCCTTCTCGGCCGCCCTGCTGGCGACGATCTACCCGACCTCCGCGGTCGCGGCGCTCAGCCCGGCGGACGGGCTCAGGAACGACTAGGGGAAGAACATGGAATCCGATCGGCTGGACAGAGACACGTCAGAAAGTGAAAAGGTGCTGATCTCCGCGGCCGGACTCACCAGGAAATTCCGCCACGGCGGACGCGACATTCTGGTGCTGCGCGGACTGGACCTGAAGGTGCTCCCCGGCGAGATGACCGCGATAGTCGGCAAGTCCGGAGTTGGCAAAAGCACGCTTCTTCACATTCTTGGCACCATCGATACCCCCGACTCGGGAACACTGACGTTCGAGGGAACCGACGTGTTTTCCTTGTCCGAACGTGAGCTGGCCTCATTCCGTAACACCAGGATCGGTTTCATTTTCCAGTTCCATCATCTCCTGCCTGAATTCTCGGCGTTGGAAAACGTGATGATTCCGGC
The DNA here is from genome assembly GCA_964573455.1 of uncultured Anaeromyxobacteraceae bacterium. Lineage (GTDB taxonomy): Bacteria > Myxococcota_A > UBA9042 > DTJE01 > DTJE01 > JAGOFO01. The sequence goes on from CAZNJW010000022.1 coordinate 23,383, forward strand.
GATAATCGGCGGACTGTCGCGGCGGGAGGCAGTGACCAGGGCATCCGAGCTTCTGGACACCGTGGGCCTCGGTCCGCGAACCACGCACCGGCCGGGCGAGCTGTCCGGTGGCGAGCAGCAGCGAGTTGCGCTGGCGCGCGCCCTGGTGATGCGGCCGAAACTGATCATCGCCGACGAGCCGACCGGCAACCTCGACGACGCGACCAGCGAGGAGGTCCATAACCTCTTTGCCGACGTGAACAGCCGTTACGGAGTCGCCTTTCTGGTGGCGACGCATAACATGAGGCTTGCTGGCAGGATGCACAGGGTTCTCAGACTTGAAGATGGGGTGGTGCACGCTGTGGAGGAAATCGTTTGAAAAGGATTCTCCCGGCACTGGCGCTGCTGCTGTTTCTGTTGATGCCATCGGCCTCGACTGCGCAGATGCGCCCCGGCATGGGTGGCGGGCCGGGCAGCTCACTGAGGGACGATTCCGATTCGCGACCGGATCCCGGAGTGACCTGGGACGAAGGCGAACAGCTCGAAGCTTCCCCTCTGGACGAATTCGACACTGCATGGGCCGGCCAGCGTTCGGCGATGGTGGGTCCGATAATCCGCGAGATCAGGTTCGTCGGCCTGCTCAGGACCGATCGCGACACCGTGATGCGCCAGCTCGGTTCCGCGGTTCTGTCCGAACTGAAACCGGAGCAGGTTTCCCGGGATATCAAGACCCTCTACCGGATGAGGGCTTTCAAGAACATAGAAGTCCGCGTCATCCCTGAAGACGACGGAGTCGTCCTGGTCTTCAAGGTCGAGGAATACCCGGCCGTGGCCCTGGTCAAGACCGAGGGCAACAAGAAGATCGACAACGACAAACTGCGCGAAAAGATATCGGTGAAGGAATCGACGATTCTCGACATGGTGAAGGTCGAGAACTCCGTCAAGGCCATCCGTGACCACTACGTCGAGGAAGGATACTTCCTGGCCGAGGTGACCTTCCGGCTCGATCCGAAGCCGGACAACGTGGTGGACGTGATCTTCGTCGTGCGGGAATACGCCAAGGTCAAAGTTCGCTCGATCGAGTTTCTTGGTAACAACAATCTGACCGACGAGGAACTGAAGAAGTTCATGCAGACGCAGGAAGGCAACCTGCTTTCGATCCTGTCCACGAAAGGCATCTTCGCTCAGGAGATGCTCGACATGGACATGCGCCGACTGGAATTCTATTACAACACGAAGGGTTACGCCGAGGTTCGTTTTGAACTGCCGATCGTGATGCTGTCACGCGACCGTAAGCACATCGCGATCACGATCACCGTTCACGAAGGTCCGAAGTACAACGTCGGCAAGGTGGACGTCGGCGGGGACATGCTTTTCCCGAAAGAGGAACTGACTTCGAAGCTGCTTCTGAAGGAAGGCGACGTATTCAACGCCGAGAACATTCAGAAGGACATCATCTGGCTGATGACGAAGTACAAGGACGAGGGATACGCCTTCTGCAACGTCGGCAACACGACGAGCCTGGACAAAAGCGTCGAGCCGCCGTTGATCAACTTCACATACATCGTGCAGATGGGAAGCCGCGCCCGCATTGCCAGGATCGATATCACCGGCAACGAAGGCACCCGCGACTGGACGATCAGGCGCGAGCTGCGCATGTACGAGGGTGACCTTTTCAACGAAACGGCAATGAAGAAATCCGAGGCCCGCATCCGACGGCTCGGTTTTTTTGAAGAGGTGGAAATCACCCCGCGACAGGGGGATGCCGCGGACCTGGTCATCCTGACGGTCAAGGTAAAGGAACGTCAGACTGGCGCGTTCTCTATCGGCGCCGGATTCTCGTCGGTCGAGAACTTCCTTTTCCAGGCCCAGATTTCCAAGCAGAACTTCCTGGGCCGCGGACAGAGCCTGCGCCTCGAGGCCAGTCTTTCCAGCATCAGGAAGTACTTCGTCTTCTCGTTCGACGACCCGTACTTCTTCGACACGGACTGGACCTTCGGCTTCTCGGCCTACAACCGCGACTATGTGAACTACACCTTCGACGAGAACTCGACCGGTTTGAACCTGACAATCGGTCGCCGATTCGCCGACTACTTCTCGATCGCGGCGACCTATCGGCTGGAAATGGTTGACGTCAAGGCCGGAGGACAGGAGAACTTCTTCGACGTACCGGTCGCGAACATGAACCTCAACGGTCTGACCAGTTCGCTGACGGTCACGCTGGCGTTCGACAACCGCGACGACCGCATGTTCCCGACAAAGGGAAACGTCACCACGCTCAGCATGGAATGGGCGGGGTCCGAGATCGGTTCCAGCTTCGACTACATCAGGTTCCGGGCCAGCACCAAGCAGTACTTCCCGCTGTTCCTCGGCGCGGTCGGCAAGGTATCGCTGCGCTACGGGTACATCTTCAACCCGAAGGGCGGACCAGTTCCGATCTTCCAGCGATTCCAGGCTGGCGGCATCTTCTCGATCCGCGGTTACGAGCAGGCGTCCCTGGGGCCGTCGATCCCGGTCGGTGCCAGCCGCGACCCGGCGTCGTCGCTGTCGTACTTCACGATCGGCGGTGACAAGGAACTGATCTTCAACTTCGAGGTCGAATTCCCGATCATCAAGACCATGGGCATCAAGGGCGTCGTGTTCTTTGACGCCGGCAATGCCTTTGACGATACCGAGTGGCCGAACCCGCTGAATTTCCAGTTTGCCGCCGGACTGGGGATCAGGTGGTGGTCACCGATCGGACCGCTCCGCTTCGAGTGGGGTTTCCCGATCAACCCGCGCGAGGGCGATCCGCCCTATGTGTTTGAATTCAACATCGGCGCTTTCTGACGGGTCCAATGCCTGAAAGACATGAACCACTGATCCTTGTTACCAACGACGACGGCATCCTTTCACCCGGTATCGAGCTGCTGGTCGATGCCGCGAAACGACATGGCGAAACCTGGGTCGTGGCGCCCGAGACCGAGAACAGCGGTGTCTCGCACGCGATCACCCTGACCAGGCCGCTTCGCGTCAACCAGGTCGGTGAACGACGGTTCGCGCTGTCGGGCACACCGGTCGACTGCGTGTTCATAGGTATCAACCACATCCTGCCAGCGAGACCAGCGTTCGTGTTTTCGGGTGTCAACCGCGGCCCGAACCTCGGGTTTGATGTCATCTATTCCGGAACGGTCGGAGCCGCCATGGAGGGCACAATCCAGAGGGTTCAGTCCGCGGCATTCTCGATGGTGTCACGCGGCAACTTCCGTTTCGAGGACATCGCCGCGCAGGTCAACGAGATGGTCGACCGTATCGTGGAAAACGGTATCCCGGACGGAATCACGCTGAACGTCAACATCCCGGACACCACGGTCTCCGAGTTCAAGGGGTTCAAGGTGACGCGCCTCGGGAACCGCCAGTACTCCAGCGAAGTGCTTCGACGCCAGGATCCGCGCGGCGGAACATATCTGTGGGTCGGTGGTTCCAGGGTCACGAACGAGACCTCGCCGGAGGCCGACACCGGCGCGGTTGCCGACGGATGGGCCACGATCAGTCCGGTCACGCCGGATCTGATGGCCAGGGAAGCGATGGATCGGGTGGCGTGGGCGAATGTCGCGGCGCCGGCTCGCGTGGTTGCCG
>CAZNJW010000023.1:0-26594 GCA_964573455.1 uncultured Anaeromyxobacteraceae bacterium
CGCCGGTGGCATGGCAGTAGCCCGTGTTGCAGGAGTCGTCCTGTTCGGTGCAGTCGACCGGACCGCCAGTGACACAGATTCCCGCGATGCAGGAGTCGTCACGCGTGCAGCCGTTCGAGTCGGCGTCGCACAAAAGACCTTCGTGCATGGTCGGGTTCCTGACACACTCGTTGGTATATGGCCCGGTTGATTGGCAGAAGGCTGAATTGCACTGGTCCGCCGCGTCAAGACAGTCCCGTTGGGTTCCGACCTTACAGACTCCGGACTGACAGACGTCACCTTCGGTGCAGCCGTCGTTGTCCGCGTTGCAAAGGGCGTCTTGCCGGGCGCTCCAGTCCAGGACGCATTCGAACGCGTCGGTTCCAGTGGATACGCACGCTCCAACGGCGCATTGTCCGTTTAGTGACGAGCAGTCGACCGCGTCGCCTGGTCGACAGGTTCCCTCGAAACACGTGTCGAACTGAGTACATCCGTTGCCGTCAGCGTCGCAGGACATGCCCTCGCGCGGTTCCGGATCCGTCCGGCATTCGAAGGTGCGTTGGCCGGTTGAATGGCATGCGCCGATGTTGCACTGGTCCCCGACGTCCGGGCATTGGTTGACCGGGCCGGCATGACAGACACCGTTCGCGCACGTATCGTCGACGGTGCAGCCATTGTTATCGGCGTCGCAGGGCTGGTTGTTCAGCGGTACCGCATTCTTGATGCAGACAAACGTGTGGTTGCCCGTCGAACTGCACATCCCCGCGTTGCATTGGTCGTCCACATGACTGCAGTCGGGTAGTTCACCCGCGATGCATTCACCCGACATGCACATGTCCTTGACCGTGCATCCGTCGCTGTCGGCGTTGCAGCGCACGCCCTCGAGCGGCGCCGGGTCCTTTATGCATACGAATGACGTGTTGCCTGTCGGAATGCACGCTCCAACGTTGCAGATGTCGTCCAGTGCCGTGCAATCCGGGGCGGCGCCGGGCAAGCACTGTCCAGCCCCGCAGGTGTCGTTGACCGTGCAACCGTCGTTGTCCGCCTCGCATGACGCTCCTTCATGGGGGGCTGGATTTCTGAGGCACTCGAACGTCGTTGTCCCTGTCGATGAGCAGTATCCCGTGTTGCACTGGTCGTCGGCGCTCGAGCAGTCGACGTCCGCACCGGCATCGCAGGTTCCGGCCGTGCAATGATCCTGGGCGGTGCAGCCGTTGTCATCGGCGTTGCAGGATGTGCCATCCGGCAGATTCTCAGGCAGGCATTCGAACGTCATGGAACTTGTGGAGTGACAGACTCCGGAATGACAGTCGTCAGCCATGGAGGAACAATCGGGGGCGCCGCCAGGCGCACATGTTCCCATGTCGCATTTGTCATCGATGGTACAGCCGCTGCTGTCGGCATTGCAGTCGTTGCCGTTCAGGGGGGTCGGGTCTTTCACACAGACGTAGCTGTTGTTGCCGTTCGACGCACACTGGCCGATATTGCACTGGTCGTCGCTGCCGGAGCAGTCGGGCGTCGAGCCGGGCTTGCACACGCCGGATTGGCAGATGTCGTTCACGGTGCAGCCACTGCTGTCCGCGTTGCAGGGATCTCCTTCTTTCGGGTTTGGATCCCATACGCACGTACGTGTGTTGTTGCCTGTGGACTTGCATGCCCGAACCCTGCACTGGTCGGAAATCACCGGGCAGACATATGCCGCGCCGGCAACACAGACTCCTGCCGAACACTTGTCATCCTTCGTGCAACCATTGTTGTCCGCGTTGCAAGCGACACCTTCTTTCGGGGTTGGATCCGTTTCGCACGTGTATGTCGTCTGCCCGGTCGATACACACTGTCCGATGTTGCACTGGTCGTTGGCGGCCGAGCAGTCAGGCGCAGCGCCGGCAACACAGACTCCGGCCGAGCACTGGTCGTCCACGGTGCAGCCGTTGCCGTCCGCGTCGCACGATCCGGCGACGAAACGGCATCCGTCGCAGCAAGGACCGACGGTGTCGCACTGGCATTCCGGGCCCAGTTTGAAGACGGAAACGGCGTAATGCTGGAGCCCCCCGTAGGAGCCTCCCCATGTCATGGTGTGGCTCAGGTGGTCCCATGTGTCATGGATGTAGATGGTCGAGGAGCCTTCCTGATATCCGTATCCGAGCATCGTGTGATTGGTGACGTGGATCAGAACCGGTCGGCCCGCGTCGATCTCGGCTTTGAACTGATCGATAGTGAATCCGAGGGTGTTTCCTTCGTGTCCAAGGATGTACTGGTTGTAGTTCTCAAGGACCGTGTAGCCGCGCGACTCGAAGAATAGACGCAGTCCGTGGCCACCGTCACGCTTCGTCTCTTCCTCGGGAATGAAATCGTAGGTGGGTGAACCATCGATGTAGTAGTAGAACCTGGTCGAGCCGTCGACATTGGTCAGTCTGGACTGACTGGTTCCCATGAAATCGCCAGTACAGTCGGCGTCATCGTGCCTGGCCCAGCCGCCCGTGATGTATGGATCCTGCGCGGTACTTTCCGTTTCGATCCAGTAGTCATCCACGTGACCGCGCGCGATTCTGCCGTCTATTCCCGAATTCGTGGCACTCAAGGGACATTCACCCTCGCCCCAGACTGCGTTGTTCAGCGGCATCTCGCCGCCGTTGGTCGGACCGGTGTACATATAGGTGTATCCGGTACGATCGTAGAATCCGGCCATCATCGCTGCCGAGGTCGCAGAGCAGCCGTAGCACCAGTCGAATGCTGGAACCTCGGCCATGGAGGCCATTACCGCGTTCGCGGAAGGCGCGGCCGCCGACATGCGGAAACCGACCGGCGGTCGTCCCGAGATGGTGATTTCGTCGACCATGCGTCCATCCGGATCTTTGAATACCCTGATATTCATCCGGTTTTCCTGCTGGAATCTGTCCACCGTCTCGCGAAGCACTTCGCGCTGCTGCAGTCCGTTGGTCTGAACCGGTTGCGAAACGCCGAGGGCCTCCTGACGAAAGACAGTCGTGTCAGCCGAACCGGAGCATCCGACGACGAGGCACGCGAAAAGCGAGGTGGCGATGAACGATACCGATTTGGACATGGACTCCCCCGAAACTGGTTCGAAGACTGTTTCAGTCTTTCAAAACCGGTCTTTATATGTTCAGGTTCCCTATAGATCATTGATGCGGGGCAGTCAAACCGTTTGCCTGTCCGGGCCGTGTGATTCAGGGCGGAGGTTCCGAGGCCATTGCGTACAGGAGACTTTTCACCTCGAAAGGCTTCAGACCTGGATTCTTCGACAGGATCAGGGCCGCCACCGCCGAAAGATGAGGTGCCGCGAAGCTGCTGCCGATCTCCAGGATGTGGCCCCCGCCCGGCTGGGGAACCCGGACGTAGTACCCGCTGGCAAGGAATTCGGTGAAGCAGCGTGGCTTCAGTTTGAAGAAGAACTTCAGCGGATCGTCCACCTCGGTCCAGTAGACCTTTATCAGGTTCGAGAAGACCGAGGGAAAACTTGGCATCTCGTAGTTTTCCCCGGCCGCGACCATGATCCTGTCGCGGTAGTAAGCCTTCTCGACCATGCGATGGAATGATTCGAAGTGGGCCGCGCCGCGGCTGACCAGAAGGCCGCTGCTGACATTGATCACGTCACAGTGTTCGATTGCCCAGTCGATGCCGGCAAGCAACACCCTGGCCTTGCCCCCGGCGCGGGGTGATCCGTCGGATTCGGTTCCCGTGCATCTAAGTACCCGCACGCTGTAGATTTCGGCCTCGGGAGCCAGTCCGGCGATTATGCCGGCACAGGCGGTTCCGTGTCCGGCAACGTCGATTCCGTCGTGTGGCGTGGTGACGATGAAACCGTCCTGCTCCTCGAGGACCACGCCGCCCGTCACGTGGCCGCTCAGGTCTGGATGGGAGCTGTCCACTCCGCTGTCGACCACGGCCACCTTGACGCCGCGACCGGTCGAACCGGCCAGCCATCCGGCGGCATCGACATGTCCCAGAATTCCGTTCTTCATTCCGGAAGTGACCTCAGAAATCGAAATCGCCGCTTTCGGGCCGCCCGGCCTTCAGCATTCTCAACACACCGTCCAGAATCTGCCCGAGCGACTCTTCGGCCTCCGGCCCGAACTCGGAGATTGCCCTGAGCGCCTCTACCAGTTCGGAGGTCCTGCGTCCCTTGCCCGTCAGATCGATGTCGCCGATAGCCCCGGCGATGTCGTCGAATGCTACCCTTGCGAGATCCCCTCGGTTGGAGGCGTCTTCCCCGGCAGCCTCGGTAGCCAGTTTCAGAGCCCGAAGCAGCAGTGAATCCGCCATCTGGTTCGCGTTGAACAGGGCAAGTGTCGCCGCGCACACGGAACCGAGCATCGAGATCAGTTCAATGTCACGCTGCTCGAACCGTTCCTTGTCCAGCAGTTCCAGCACGCCGATCGACGTGTCGTCCGCGAGCAGCGGCGCGACCAGGACCGAACGCCGACCGGCCTCTGCCGACCCGGGCACCTCGTCGCCGGGCCAGGCGTCGTTACCCGATTTGACATAGGCGCTGAGTCGTCCGGACGCGGCGGCGCGACCGGCGAAACCTTTTCCGGCAGGAATCGACGTCGAGACTGGATCTATTCCGGTGGCGCATGTGGGCGTCAGCAGGCCGGTCTCGCGTTCGAACACGAAGATTACCGCCGCGGGCGCTCCCGTCAGTTTCGTGGCAAGTTCGGCGAACTGCCGCAGCGAAGCCTTCAATTCCGGCACGCGCGAAAGCTGGGCCACAGACTGCACGGTGTTCATAATCTCTTGAATCGACTCGTGAAACAGAGACAGCCTTCTTTGCAGCCTTTCCGCGTGCCTTTGCAACTCGACCAGTTCTGCCTGGCCCCTGACCGATTCCACGAGAGTCCGGGGGTCGAATTCGGCCTTGTACAGGAAGTCGTGCGCCCCAAGCTTCAGGAAGTTGACCGGCGCCTCCTGGCTGGGGAAGCCGGTGATCACGATGCATCTGATCCCTGGCAGCAGCTTCTTGATCTCCGAGAACATCTCGTCGCCGTTCTTGCCCGGCATGCGGACGTCGGTGATCAGGACGTCGAACGATTCCCTGCGGCACAACTCTATCGCCTGAATCGGGCTTTCCAGGGACACCACGTCGTAATCGGTCATGCTCTTGAGTATGAGCTCGTACTCGACCAGGTTGTCGGGCTGGTCGTCAACGATCAGCACCCTTGTCCTGTCAGACATCAATTTCCTCCCCGCATCTGAACCTGACTGTCAGCGTCGTGCCGGCTCCGGGGGTGGACTCGACCGCCACATCGGCCCGGTGGGCAGCAAGTATGCTGAGACTGATGCTCATCCCGAGACCGGTGCCGCGGCCGGCCTCTTTCGTTGTGAAGAACGGCTCGAAGACCCTGACGCGCGTATCTTCGTCCATGCCGCAGCCGTCGTCCGATATCTTCATCTCAACGATGTCATCCGTGTGGCGTGTCGAGATCGTGATTCTGCCGCCAAGTCCGCCATCGGCTTTGCGAGCGTCCACGATGGCGTCACGGGCGTTCAGGATGAAGTTGATGACCGCCTGCTGGATCTCTTTTGGAAGACCCTTTAATGACGGAACGTCGCCGAGATCCGCAACCGCCTCGATCTTTTCGTTGTCCAGCAGGTCCTTCGAGATCATCAGAGCGTCACGAATCACCGTGTTGATGTCGTAGTCATGCCTGGACGCGATGTCCGAGGGCTTCGCGAACGAGCTCAGCCTGTTGGACAACTCGGTACAGCGTTTCACGTTCCTGATGATCAGCTCAAGGCCCTCCTGGATGTCCACCGGACGTCCCGTCCTGACGCCATCGAGCAACAGCTCCGATCTGAGCCGAACCGGATTGAGAGCGTTTTTGATCTCGTGAGCCACGCCACCGGAGACCGTGCCCAGAACCGCCTGCCGTTCGGACGAAATCAGCTTCTGCTGAGTGGCTTTCAAGTCATCGTATGCAGAATCACGTTCCTTCAGGCTCTGCTGGATCTGGTCGACCATCCTGGCGTAGGTGCCGGCGAGGTCCTGAAGCTCGGACGCATAGAAGTCCGTGTTCATCAACCCGGTCGCGTTTTCGTGGTGCACCGGATCCGTCTTGTCCCCAGTCGCGAATTCTTCGCCGATGCGAACCAGTTCATCAAGCGGTCCAGCCACTCTTCGTCGCAGGGCGAGCACATAGAACGCGCTGATCGCGATCATGAAGAGCGTCAGGCCGGCCACGATTCCAAGCATTGTCCAGACGAAGGTGTCGAACAGCGACCGCAGGTTCGAGTAGATCGAAGTCTGCCCACGAAGCTTGAATGCCAGCGTTCCCCGGAGTTCCCCGTCGACGAAGACCGGCGTCATCATCACGTACAGAGAAGAGCTCTTTATTCCCGGTTCGGCAGGTTTCAGACCATCCGGAGATTGTTTCACGACCGTCTTGTTCGGCGGTCGACCGGCGTCCGACAGCCCCACGATATCGAGCCGATCGATCTGGCAGGGATCGTCCCGATCGGATGAGCCTGCCAGCGGGCGAAGTTCGTGATCGAAGAGCTTGAAGCATTCAACTGAATCGGCGCCCCGTGCGAGTCTGGAGTAGTACCTGGATAATTCCCGCAGAAGATCCGAAGTGCTGGCGATCGTGGATTGATTGGGAAGCTTGACTCCGAAAGGCCTGTCCTGAGAAGGAGTGGCCCCGTTTTTCGTTTCAAACTCGGGTTTGTCTCCCAGATAGGCGGTCAAGACTTCCCTGACCATCCTGTTTTCCGCGAGGTTCCGGTGCGTGGGGGACGTGCAGTCGTCGCCTGTCGGGACGCCGATGAGGAGCACGCCCGTCGGCCGAAGCGACAGCCCGTAACCGGAATAAAGCACCACGCGCAGTTCGGTGATGCCCGATGAGCGCTCACAGGACGAAAATGGCGCTGGCCTGACGCGCAGGGATGATCTTGCCGGGCCCAGTCCTTCCAGGGAAGGTGGTTCCGGCGTTCGTGCCGGGTCGAACCCTTCCCGGTAAGCAGAGGCGACGTGTGCCTCACGCGGCGGTACGGTGAGCACCCGCAGATAAGCCACGCTGTCGTTTTGCATCAGGATTCGATCGAGTCGATTCCGATCCTTCGAGGATGCGTGAAACAGGTCATCCAGTTTGAAGTTGGAAACTGCGGTGTAGATGGAACCGGCCGAGTGTATCGCCTCGCGGTGCAGAGCCTGTTCCTCGCCCTTGAGCCTTTCCATTTTTCCGAAGAAGACGAAGGCGACGATCAGGAAGGCGGAAACGATCAGGGTCACGATCATTCCCAGGAACATGCCGAACGAACCGAGAAGACGCCTGTTGAGATCCGGGGCCGACGGCTGCCTCGCGTGATTCCGGTTCATCGCCTGGCCTCCGTTACATCACGGGTCCTGGCCACGCAACTTCGTCCCAGAGCGGCTTGCAGACCTGAGAAAGATTGATCGGCAGTCTTCCGGCCCGTCAGAACGTCGACGAGGAAGCTTTCGACCGTTCTTCGAGTCGCCTCGTCAAGCCTGAAGCACGAATGCCTGAAAACATCCGAGGATACGTCGCAGGTCTGCCCGGGTACGCCAGTCATGGCTGAGAGACGGCGAATGGAATCCAGAAGCGATTCGGGAGAACAGGTCCCGGGAGTGCTTTGACCTGGAGGGATCAATCCGGGTGCCACGATGTTGATCTGGTTGATGATGTCCGCATCGGAGCATTCGTCCAGAACGCCGGTTCTTGCCGGCAATTGAAATTGCTCGATGAATAAGGCCTTCTGGACAGTGCTTGAGAGCATGTCCACGGCAAGTCGGACGGCGCGGGCATGTTTTGTCGGGTCTGTTTTCCCTGCCACCTCGAGCGAGTACGGGATCACCAGAGCGAGTCCGTCGCCATCCTCGCATCTGGATGATTCGGAGCCTTCGAGAAGCCGCGCGAACGAAACCCGATCAAGCCCGCCGCATGTGGTGGATATCGACCTGGGCCCGAACAGCAGCCTTGGAACCTCGTTGGAGTAAAACCAACAGGATCGGGGCGTTTCCGGCGCGTCGGCCAGAAAATCCTGGACCAGTGTTCTGGACATCCTGCGGTTCTGGCTTCCGGGAAGGAAGTCGTCATCGTCCCTGAATGGACCATCCGCCTTCTTCAGCATCTCGATCGCGGCGCGCGCGGTTTCCGTGTCGACCACGAGTTTTCCGTTCGAATCGATCGGCCAGAGTGGGTCCCTGGTCCGGACGATTGCCAGGAAGAGTCTGTGGATATCCTGGCCGTCGCAGAGTATCCACCGGTCGGGAACCGATGTCGGATCGTCGAGCCAGGCGCCAATCGTTTCTGCCCAGAGAACGTCGGGTGTGACGGTCTGATCGGACTCGCGGGCGGTATTGAGACAGATGTTTCGAAGGATCACGACCTCGGGATTCCTGGTCAGGGGAACGCCGAATACCTGCCCATCGACCAGGATCGGAGAGACTCCAGCATCCCGCAGAGCTGAACCGAGCTCGGTTTCGGGGGCCGCGAAACCGATGGAGGCCAGCCAGCCGGCGGCAACGAACTCCGGAATCCAGGAGGTCTTTACAACCGTGGCGTCAAACTCGTCCTGGATCGTTCCCCAGCCCCCGGTTTTGCTGAAGATTCCGGCCAACTCACCGCCACCGTCGGCAGCGCTGTTCACGCGAAAGATACCTGAGAAGAGATGAACGATCTGGTCGTACATCTCGTTTGAACCGGACGAGAGGTCGTCCCTTACTTCCAGGCAGTCCGTGTCGCCAGCACAGGTTCCGGCTTCCTTCTCCTTGTCCCGAAGGATTCGACTGGCATCGTCGAACCCGAATCGCCCGGTCAGAAGAACGAACCTGTCTTTATCCCCGGAAGGGACGGTTGTCTCAACACGGCCGGTGCACGCCAGAGCGGTGGCGGAGATCAACAGGGCGGTCATCAGAGATGCGGTTCGCATCCATCCCCCGTGCGTCGGAGAGTCGTTTTTCTGATCCGGACAATGAATACAACACCCGGGTGCCTCTGGCAACCGAACAGGAGGCGCCCGATGCCGGTCAGTCGACCTGTGGACTGTGATGTTACTCGACGCTTGTCCCGCCGTCGCGAATCCTGTCGGCGAGGAGTTCCATCGCGTGCTCGTCGCGCAGGAGTTTGACACAGGCCTGTTCGCGCTCAACGTCGGACATCCCGCCCTTAACGAGCCGGTCGACAAGGTCGGCCAGATCGGGATCGGTGGCCGCGCCGTCCGATCTATTTAGACCGGAGCGCATCGAGTAGGCCATGACCGCGTCGTCGGCGATCGGGAAGACTGCGTTCAAAATGGATTTGATTTCTTGTCTTTTCATGATTCCTCCGGGCCGCCAGACGATCCACGCCGCGATTCTTGCGCGGCTCCCCTGGAAAGTCTTGGGCGGGAGGCTTCGATCGACTCCGGAGTGCCTTCGTCAAGCATGCGGTTCACGTCGTCGTGCAGGCACACCGACAGGATGTCATCCCATCCCACGTTCAGCCCCGGATCGACCTCGTGAACGCGACGCATCGTTTCGTCGCGGATAAACGCCATGCTGCGGCTGAGGTACCGGCTCATCTTGCTTTCATGCCAGCCCCACACGCGCGCGACCTCGCGCTGGTTGACACCGTGTATGTAAACAAGGCGCAGCATCACCACGGCCTCCGGTTCACAGGTGTCGAAGGCCATCTTCAAAGCCTTGATGATGGTGGCCTTGAGCTGGAAGTCACGGTGTTCGACGTCAACGCGGAAGGTGCGTTCGTTGGACGGCTCGATGTTTACCTGGTGGCTCTGGCGTCGCCTGATGTCGAGAAGTCGGTTCCGGACGACCCGACCCAGCCAGTGCGACAGCGAGGATTTCCCGGCATAGCGGCCAAGAAGCGGCTCGCCGTCGTCGCCGCGGCCCGTGAAGAGATCACTCCAGACGTCCGCGACGACGTCCTCGGCCTGCGGTTCGGGGATCCTCATGTACAGGAGCTTTTCGACCATGCGCCGGTAGTAGGTGATGTGGAGCGTCGAGATCGCCGCCGAGTCGTTTTCCAGGCAGCGCCTGACGAGTTCGACATCTTCGGCATAGGTACCTTGCGCCAAGTGGTTGCTCCTGGAGACTATGAACGGGGGAATCATGTCAAATCGCGGCGCTTATGACAAGACCTTCACAGACCTTTCAGACGGGCGATTTCCTTGCGGGCGTTCTCGACGAACGGGCGTTCGTCGGTCTTGTTGCGAGCGGCGGCGACGTACTTTTCCCATGCCTCGATGGCCGCATCGTAGTCCTCGGTCGCCGAGAGCGCCGCGGCCAGGTTGTAAAGGGCGGGGGTGTAGTCGGGCTTGACCGCGATGGCGGCACGGTAGGCGGCGATTTCGCTGAGCGACTGCCCCATCATGTGGCCGATGACCGCCTTGTTGTAGTGCGCGCGATAGAACGCCGGGTCGATTTCAATCACCTTTTCCAGAGCGGCCAGCGCCTGATCCAGATACGGCTGGCGGCGCTCTGACGAATCCATCGACTCGCCTTTCTTCATCAAAGCCAGACTGAGGTTGAAGCGAATCTCGGCGGACGCCGGCGCGGACTCGACGGCCTTGCCGGCCGTCTCGATGGCCTCGTCCCATTTTCCCGCCGCCATGTACGCGACGGTCAGGTTGTTCCACGCGTCGGTGGCCCCGGGATCGATCTTCACGACCTTGGAAAGGGCGTCAATCGCCTCGTCCTTCTTTCCGAGATCAAGATATGCAAGCCCCAGATTGTGAAGTGCGTTGGCGTAGTTGGGGTCCAGCTCAAGCGCCTTCTGGTAGGCGCCTACTTCTTTCTGATGCTGCCTGACCGCGCCATAGGCGACCCCGAGGTTGTACCAGCCTTCCTTGCTTTCCGGCTTCAACTGCACGCCCTTTTCAAGCGATGCGATGGCCCGATCCGGGAAACCGGCCGCCATTTCCTGGGCACCGACCCTGAAATAATCTGCAGCCGGATCCTGAGCAATGGCCGCGAAGGGCAGGGTGACCACCATCAGCGCGACAATGCAAGAAATCCTTTGGGTTTTCATCGGTTGACCCCCTGTTTTTTCAGTCGAACAGACCGCTGACTCCAGGCGTATACCTGATTGGTCTGGCGTCCCGCGGAAGCTCGGTAACCGGTCTTCCCCTGCGCCCGATCATATGCCGTGTCTTGGCAAATTCGTATTCCACGACTTCGAAGAACACGTCCGGCTTGTCCCCGGCGACGCGATCACCTGTTTCGGGATCACGCAGCCCCTCGGTCAGGGCCTTTCGCAGTTCCTCGGGGCATTCTCCGCGCCCGCTCCAGTAGTAAGATGGCGGCTTGCCTGGTTCCAGGATCAGCGTGCCCAGCCGGCCGCGGGCGTTTGAGAATTCGATTGTCTTCATCCGGTTTTACCTGTCCGAGAGTTCGATTGAACTGCAAAAGCGTTCGCAATCCGCGTGAAGTTCACCATTAAACAGCGCGACGGATGACGGAATCATTATAGGGGCATCCCGTGCCGGTAGCCAACAGCGAGTATCCCGTGACGATTATCCGTTGACAAGCCGGTTGTCGGCCTCTAATGTCATCCTGGAGTGGATCCCTACTGCTGGTAAGCATATGCGCCGATTGTTGCTGCCCCTTCTAATGGCGTCCCTTCTCGCGTCATGTTCGGTCACCACGAACCAGCCAGACCTCGATGGTCGAAGCGTGTCCGTCAGATTCATACATACGACCGACATTCATTCCAGGCTTGTGCCCTATCGGATGGAGGTCACGCGCACGGATGAGACGCTTGGTTTGAACCCCGACAACGGGCCGTTCGGGGGGATCTCCAGGTTGTCGTGGATCGCGAAGTCCGAGCGTTCGAAGGTTGACCGGTCGCTTCATATCGACACAGGCGACGTGTTCCAGGGTGCGCCGATCTTCAACCTGTTCCAGGGTGAGGTCGAGATGCTCGCCTTGTCATACATGGGCGTGGACGTCAGTGTCCTGGGCAATCACGAATTCGACTCGGGCGAGCCGAACGTGGCAGACAAGATCTCGCGCTTCGCGGTGTTTCCCATTCTGGCGTCAAATTACCTGATTGAACCGGTTGGCGGATCGACGGTGCCCCCGCTGCGCGGGATGGTCTACCCGTACCAGATTTTCAACCTGAAGGGGCTTCGGGTCGGCGTGGTCGGGCTTGCCAATACCTCTACCATGAACTCGCTTTACGAAGCGGGTAACTCGATGGGCATAAACCCGCTCGAAGCGGCCGAGACTGCTCAGTTCTACATCGATATGCTGCGGCCGTCGGTCGACGTGATCGTGATCGCGTCGCATCTGGGCCTGACCTCGGACGAGGAATTGATCCCCTGCATCAGCGGCGCGGATCTGGTAGTGGGTGGCCACCACCATGTGGTCCTGAATCCTCCCAAGCAGATTCTGGATTCGGGCGAATGTTTCTATGAACAGAACACCGACTTCGTTCGGAAGTTCTGCGAGGACGAATACAGGGGTACGGTCGGACTTGATGGACAGGTAGATCAGGGCAGGCTTGGCGTTGCGTGTGACCGCATCACCGAACAGACATTCAAGCTGTTCGACTCCTGGCGGGAAGAGCCGGGCAGGGCGGCTCCCGCACTGGGACGTGAGGAATCACGTCAGCAGTGCATGCAGCGGATGGCCGATGGAGTCGAGATCCCCGCGCCGATGGTTGGTGACGATGCCGCCATCTCCAGTTATCTGGATTCGTGGGTCTCGTTCAAGTGTCATGACCTGCCCCGGCACATGGGGTGGACGTCGCCGGCCCGCAGGCTGGTACCCCTGGCCCACTCCGGCGTCTTTGCGAAGTACGTCGGCGAGCTTGACGCCGTATTCGAACAGCAGTTCGTCTGTGCGGATGGGCTTGATAACGATGGCGACGGGCTGAAGGACGACGAGGACCCGGGATGCGTTTCCGGTGATGACAACTCCGAGTCCGTTGATGGACGACAGGTTTCGACGGACTGGGACGTGGCCTCTTTCAGATACCGGGTGATCCCGGTCGATTCGACTGTTCCGGAAGACCCGGAAATGGCCAGGATGATCGAGCCTTATGTCGACCAGTTGAAGCAGCTTGTTCCGTTGAATCAGATTCTGGGCTACGCGCCGGCCACGGTCAGCCGTTTTGGATCGACCGGCGGCGATTCGGCGATCGGAAATGCGGTTGCCGAGTCGATGATGGCAAGGCGCGGCGCCGAGACCGATTTCGCGGTGACGAACTCGCTGGGAATCCGGTCCGATCTGTATCCCGGTCCGATCACGGTCGAGTGGATGTACAACGTTTTCCCGTTCGAGAACACGATCACCACCATGTACCTGTCCGGGCGCGAGGTGATCGAGATGTTCGATTTCATCGCCCGGCGTTCGTCGGACCGCGGTTGCAGTTCCCAGGCCCAGGTCGCGGGTGTGGATGCCGTTCTGCAGTGCGGCTGGTGTGACAACGCGCGCAGGACGGCCAACGGTTTCCCCGAGGCGGAAGCCGACCGTGGTTGCGCCGTGGACATAAAGATCGGCGGGCAGACGGTGAAGTTGGATGGTCAGTATCAGCTTGCTGCAAACGATTACATCGCGGCGGGCGGTTCCGGTTTCACTGTTCTGAAACGGAACACGACCAAGGTGAATACTGGAATCTCCCTGCGCGAGGCCTTGACGGACTACATCAGAAAGGGCCGCGCGTGTGGATGGCAGAATGAACTGGGCAGCCTGGTTATGTGTACCACGCAGGACGACTGTGATGCCGGATACCAGTGCGCGTGTCAGCAGAGATCGGTCTGGGACGATGTCGGCGCCGTCTGCGTGCTGGGCGACAACTGTCCGGACGACTCCGGCCGGTGCGTTCCGTCGAACTGCGTGGCCGATGTGCTGAATCTGTTTGCCGATGAGTATTGTTCCGCGTTTGGCGACGGTGACGAACTTGATCGCTGCATGTGCCAGCAGCGTGCGCGTGCGAACGCCGAGTGCACGACCAGCGCCTGCGTGGATCGCAGCAACGGCTTCAAAGAGGACGGTCGCCTGCTTCTGCTGGCGCCGTGACGGTACGGGGGGCTCGATGAAGGCGAATTATCTGATGGCGCCTGTCTTGTTGGCGATGCTGACCGGGTGTGCCATCGAAAACGATGTCGACTGGGAGGCCACGACGACCGGCCTTGTTGTCGACCTCGTTTCGGTTGGAGGCCAGCCCGTGCCGGAACCGGGAGATGTGCTTGATTTGCCGCGTGCCGGCGCGCGCAACGGTGTCGAGGTTGTTTTTGACGTGGCCGTGCTGGGCGCCGGGCCAGAACTGGCAGGGCCGGGTCAGGATCTGTGGGTGCGCATCTCGACCAGGCCCGGCAAGCTCCAGGTACTCGAGGCCGCGCAGTTCGCCGGCAACGATATCATGCTGGTCGGCGGCGAGGCTCACGGAGTGCGGGTGAAGATCTGGGACGTGTTCGGTCCCGTTCGCATCTGGGTCGAGGATGCCGGGTTCCGGTCCAGAACAATCGCCGATTTGAACCGTCCGGTCAGATGTTCCGACGGTCAGGACAACGACGGCGATGGTTTCATCGATTATCCGGACGACTCGGGATGTCTGGGCAAGACAGATGATTCCGAGGAGGCCGGTTCCGGCGCCGCGGGCGTCAGCGCGCCTGTCACCTTCGAATCCCCGACCGCCGCCCAGCTTCAAGGGTTCTTCGAGGGCGACGACGCCTCCACGACCGTGGCGGCATCTCCGTATTCGGGCGAGGGTGTCACGGTCAACAAGGGCAATCTGGTGGTGACAAGGGTGACCACCGACGGCATGTACGTCACGGACACCGCCGACGATGGGCCCGGATTCAACCATCTGTTCGTGTTCACCTATAACTCGCCCACGACGCGTCCGATCTGCGAGACGGACGAGTACGATTCCACCAGCTGCATAAATCAGAACGATCGGCCGATCCCGCTGCGTGTGTGCGACCGGCTGACCAGCGTTGGCGGCGCCGTCAGTGAGTTCTACGGTTTCACCGAGGTGTCTTTCCCTGTCTGGGAAACGATCCTCTGGGACCCCTATGAAGCAGATTGCCAGGTTCCGGCGCCTGCTGTTCTGAACGCCAGCGACTTTCGAGGCAGTGGCTCAGTTCCGATGGAAGGACACGAGGCCGGGCTGGTGATGCTTCGCGATGTCGAGGCGGCGACCGCGAAAAACATCGTGGATTGTGACTTCAACGACGATGGCGCGGTCGATTTCAGGGATTACGACACGCTTGAGTGTTCGAACGAGTGCCTGTGCCGTGAGGACTGCCTGGACGACCCGCTGTGCGTCGAAATCACGCAGTACAACGAATATGGCCAGTGGCCGGTGCGTCTTGGCGGTGCGGCCGGCGTCAAGGTCTGGATCAGCAGCCGGGAGTCGGTGCCGGAGTTCGACCCGTTTGCGGACGACGTCCCCGAGCACTATTCGGCGATTGTCGGAACATTGAGGAACCTGAGCTTCCTGGATCCGTATCCGTGGATCATCGAGCCCAGGTGCGTGGATGACCTTGTGCGGACCGGGGAACCTCTGCCGTCGTCCGAGGCGTGCGTGAACCCGAGGAATGGAGAATAGAATGTCTAATTTTGTACCAGGATTCCGGGGGATTAGCCTTGCTGGGGCGCTGGCGGTGATAGCTGTCGTGTCCATCCCTGGCTCCGTCGCGTTCGCGGGGGACTTCATGGACACGCGCCTGACATGGTCGTTCGGCGATGACGATCTGATGGCTAACGCGGGCCAGGTCATTCCCGACAGCCCGATCACCGGCATCGGAGATCGGCCTGGATACGAGATGTTCATGGACAACCTGAACTCGCGGACGTCCGGGCGTGAGAATCTGACCCACCTGGTGCTCTACAAGGAGATGCCGGGCTTTTTGAAGGGGCTGACGACAGAGGCGGCCCTGGTCATGCGACTCGACATGGGCGCCTTGACAGAGGGAAACAACCCCGGCGTGGACGACGTTCTTCAGGACGACGGCTCGTACCTGCGCGCGGCATACACGTGGGACAGCGCGAATCCTCAGGATAAGTATCTGGCGTTGACTTTGTTCCCGTTCAGCACCGAGAGGTTCCGCCTGGGATATCTGTACGACATCTCGTGGGGCGGCGGAAACATCTTCACCAACAACGGTTCGGGCCTGGCGCCGGGATTGCGTCTGGACGTGCATTCCAAGATGGACAACGTCACGATCGACGCGTTCGCAGGCTTCAAGACCGCCAAGGTGAAGCAGGTCGTCCAGGAAGGTTCCCAGGAAGTCGAACAGATCTCCGTCAAGGAGACCAACTACGGCGTTCTGGGCGGCATCGGCGTGGACATCTACGACTGGGTGCGGCTTGATCTTGGCGCCGGTTACTTCCAGCAGGGCACGTTCGAGCGGACTTCCTTGATGGTCGGCCAGCCCGTCTGGTCCGCCGGTCTTTCGGCGCGAGTCACGGTCAGGCAGGGTCTGCCGATCCAGTCTTCCGTCGATTTCAAGTTGTACCGTAATCACCCGGATATCAACGTGGTCGACTGGTGGAAGGAACAATACACGCCCAAGAAGTTCTCGTGGAGCGTTTCAGGCGAATTCAGCTATGCGTGGCAGCAGCTCGAGAGTATCGAACAGTACGCCGAGACGTCGCTTCAGCCGGCCTGGGCGGGCGCTGTCCAGGTGAATTTCAAGTACGACTACATGAGGTTCCAGGTCATAGGCCTGATCAGGAATCTGGAGTTCATTCTTTTGAACGTCCCCAGCTTGACGCCGTTCGTGGCGATACCGGAAAACGGCGTTTCGACCACGCCCGAGTATTTCCTGGCGGCCACGCTGGACTACCGGTTTGATTCGCTGCACCTGACCCCGTTCATAACCGGCGGCGTCCAGATGCCGGCGACGTTCGTGACCGACTCGCCGTACACGGTTCAGGTCGTTCGCGACGAGACCAGGCGCGACCGTCTGCCCGAGGGCTACGAGGCCCTGCCGATCGGTCAGCTTCGAGCGGGCGTACAGTGGGAAATGTCGGATTTCTTCAGCCTTATCGGAGCGTTCCAGTACGCCCGCGATGAGAACCAGACCAGGCTCGAATACGATTCGAGCGGCCAGCGCGTTGTCGGACGTCAGTTCCTGGATCCCAACAAATTCGGTTTCAATATCATGGTCATGGCCCGGTTCTGATCTGCCGGAATCACATTCACTTTCCAGATTGTCGTCAGGGTTCGTTGAGTTCGGCGAGGGTGGCGGTCGGCGCGGCTCCCTGCATGAATTCCTCGAGGAGGGCGCGTTTATCGTTGCTGAGTTTGGGGAATTTGATACCGATGCCGATCGGCCTGCCGGATGACTCGCGCGGATTGATCCAGATCACCTTTCCGTTGACGTGGAACGATATCTTGATGTCCTCGATGACCACCGTCAGGTCCAGTACCGTGTCGATGGGCAGAAGGATCTCGGTTTTGATGAACAGCCCGCCCCGGTTGAGACTGAGATTCAGACTCTCGTAAAGCTCAAGGCCACTGGAATAGGACAGGGTCGCGACCACGGGCGCGCCGGGGTCCTCGTTCTGTTCCTGAATGTGAAAGTTCGGGCGGCGCCGCGACACCTGATGAAGGAAGGCGTCGCGGTATGCCTCGAGTTCCTTGATCCGCCTGGCCAGCAGCGGGTCATTCCGGCCGGACGGAAGCAAAGCCTCGGCCTTCATGCCCGCGATGTGATCGATTGCCTCGAAAAACGAGGTGACGTGGATTTCCATAACCGAACTGGTGTCTATCTGGTCATCAGCCATGTACGCAATTCCTGCCGTTGTTCTTTGCCACGTAAAGGTTTCTGTCCGCTTCCATCAACAGGTCGGCGGTGGTCTGGTGCCTGCGGGCATCGAATTCCACAGCGCCGATGCTGACGGTCACTTTCAGTTCCTGACCTTCGAAGATAATAATGTGCTGCTCGATGGATTCGCGAATCTCCTCGGCGAGGGTCTTCGCGGCCGCAAGATCCGTCTCGGGCAGGACGCAAACGAATTCCTCGCCTCCGTAGCGGGCGAACAGTTCATCCTTGCGGATGCGTGCCTTGACCACCGCCGCGACTTCCTTCAAAACCACATCGCCTGTCAGGTGACCATGAGTATCGTTAATCATCTTGAAGTGGTCCAGATCCATCATCAGGACGGTCAACGTTCGATTGTGCCGGCGGGAACGGGCCACCTCGCGTTCGAGAAACTCGCCGAGCGCGCGCTTGTTCGCGACCTGGGTCAAGCCGTCCGTTACCACAGTACGGTAGATCTCTTCGTGGTAGGCGGATTCGATGTTGTCACCGTTGAGGTACTTGAAGATCGAGTCCCCGATCTTGATGAACTGCCCGGAAACCAGTTTTGCCCTTGGCTGGATCAACGTGTCGTTGACGTAGGTCCCGTTCGTGCTGCCCAGATCCACGATGTACCAGTCTTCGTTTGCCTTTTCGATCCGCGCGTGTCTGCGGGAGACTGAATCGGATTCGAGGACGATGGTGTTTTCGGGATCGCGTCCGATGGTCACCACCTCGGAGAGAAGGTCGTACTTGCGGCCCAGGTTCGCGCCGTAAACCTCGACAAGACAGACAGTTCCAATTACCCCGCTGGTGAAGAGTGTGTTGACCCTGGTAACCCTGGTCTGTCGGTCTTCGCCCACGGCACACCTGAAAGGATGTCCTTGCAGCAAATATAACCGAAAATGTGAGGAAAGGATCATTCCTTTGTGGGGGTGGTGGCGGTCGAGGTGCGAACGCGCCGCCTCTCAAGGACGACAATGGCAGCGGTCATCACGATCTCGGCGGAGATGATGCACGCCACCTCGCCGGCGTCGGCGAGCAGACCGAAACTGCGCAGCGCGAGGTTATTGGAGGTCAGAAGCGTCGCGTAGCCGATGATCGTCGTAAGCGCGCAGAGCATGACCGCGCCGCCCACGTTAGATATGACGTGAGTGATGCTGCCGGGCCCCTCGAGTCTGTATCGGCTGAAGATGTTCGCGCCGTAATCGAGGCTGATGCCCAGGGTGATCGGGATCACGACGAAGTTCAGGAAGTTCAGCTTGGACCCGGTCAATGCGGCGAAGCCGAGCATCCAGACGGTGCCGACCACGATCGAAAGCAGGATCGTGAATACGCCTTTGGCGGATCTGAAGGCTGCAATCATCAGAATCAGCACGCCGATCAGGGCCGCTACCGTGACCTTGAAGCCATCCTTAAGAATGGAGGCGATCATGTCCGCGAAGACCATGGGCTGACCGACAGGGATGGCCGAGACGCCCGGGCCGTAGTCGACTCCTCTGATGAAGCCGGCGAACTTCAGGAGGTACTTCCCGTCGAGCAGAGACTCTCCCTTCTTCGCGTAAACGTACAGCAGCCTGCCGCGGTTGCCGTCCGCTTCCTGGAACGGTCTGGCAAGCGTGTCGGGAATGTCGTTCAGCCCCAGAACCTTCAGGCACGCCGGTTCATCGCATCCGTCACCGCAGACGCAGGCCGGTCGGTATTCAAGGACCTTCTGGCGGTCGGCTTCGGACAGAAAATCCAGCTTGCCGTCGATCAGCTTCCGGATGTCGGCGAGGACCTTCAGCTTTTCTTCCTGGTCCGATGGCAGCACGTCCTGAAGCGTTTTTACGTCGCCCACGATCTTGTCGGAACCCTCGGCTCCCATGATGGCGCGCTTCATGGCCGGGACATCCTCGGCCCGATCGGCCACGACGGGCGTCGGTGACTGCGGCAGATCGAAGATCGTGTCGACCTTGTTCGACAGCGCGGCCGAGCCGCCGGCGTAACCGGCGACGTTACGCATCTTGCGGAAGTCGTATTCGAACGGGTCTCTGCTCCATGGGATGATGGCCACTATCGAACCGGCCACCGCCACCAGCGCGACGACCAGGATGACGCGCGGCCAGCGTGTTACCAGGGACGAGATGAGAACGCCCGGGGCGAAGCGTGACTGCTTCGAGACGCGGCGGCCGAGCGGTCTGCGTTTGTGCATCGCGGCGATGATGGCCGGGCCGATCGCGAAGGTCGCCAGCCAGCACAGCACCATTCCGATGCCGCCGATGATGCCGAACTGCCGGAAGCCGCGGAATCCGGCGAACACCAGTGAACCGTAGGCGATCGACGCGCCCAGACCGGCCACCAGGGTACCCTGGAGCGTGCCCCAGGCCGAGACCCGCAGTTTGTCCGTCAGCGTGGCGAGATCCGGGTTGTCCTTCTCTTCGAAGAACCGGGCCGACAGCATGATCATGAAGTTGATGCCGTTGCCGGCAATGATCGAGGCCAGAAACGCCGTCGCGGTGTTCAAGTAGCCGATCGTGAAACGTGTGACCGCCAGAGTCACGACCAGGCCCAGGATCATGGGCGCGGCCAGAACGACCGTCATCCTGAGGCTTCGGTAGTACAGCAGGAGAAGCACGAAGATGAGGCCGAAGCAGAGCAGCGAGATGAACTGCACGTCGGCCTTGAGCGCCTCACGTTCCTCGAGGCCGGTCTTGATGTCTCCGGTCAGTCCGACCGTCATCGCCGGGTGGTACTTCGACGGATCGAGACGGGCGATCACTTTCTGAACGTCGTCGACCAGCTTGACGTTGTCCTCGTAGCTGCCGGCCGAGGACGGCGGATAGACGAACACGGCGATGAGCCCCTTGTCGGGGGTGGTGTAGTAGCCGCCGGGATACTTGTCCTGCTGGCTAATCTTCTTTTCGTATTTCTCGCGTAGCGCATCGAAGTCCAGTTCGGTTCGGGGCGCCGGTTCGTCGAGGGACTCGAACACCGCCGATTCGGTTTCCTCACGGATTCGAAGGGCTATCTTGTCGTGAACGTCGCGCAGATCCGCCAGGTCGGCGAACAAGTACTTGTAACGAGTGAAGAAATCCTTTACGTCCGAGATGTTGTGGTCGACGGCGAGGACTTCTTCCCGTGGAAATCTGGCGACTTCGGCGGCGATGTCGTCGGCGAATTTCTGCGAGGCGGCCAGATCGGGGCTCTCGATGGCGATCGCAAGGTTGGAGTATGTCGCCACGCGTTTCTTCATCGTCTCGAGGTTCACGACCGAAGGCGCGTCTGTCGGGAGCAGTTCGACGAGGTCGGTCCTGAGTCCGATCTGGCTGGCGAAGAAGCCGCCGAGGAGCAGGAGAGCCAGCGAGACGATGATGATCGTGCCGGAACGTTTCACCGAAACGTCAATCCATCCAGACAGCCATCGAGGGCACTCGCGTTCCTTACTCATAACTGATCCTCCCGTGCATTCTTACCGGGTTCGCTTTCGTCCAGATGGAAGTCCGTGAAGCCTGCCAGCGTCAGTCCGAAACCTGTCAGCCCGGAGTAGCGCCCGGGATTCCTTGTGATGAGGTTTATCGACTGCACTCCGAGCGCGCGCAGGATCTGGGCGCCGATCCCGAAGTCGCGGAAGGTCATCTCGGACTCCAGTCCGACTGCTTTTTGCAGCGTGAACTCTCCTTCCTTTTCGCCTTCCAGTCGTTTAAGTGTGGCCAGAAGCTCCGAGCCGGTTTCCTCGCGGTTCAGGTACAAAAACACCCCGCGTCCCGAAGCGGCGATCATGGACAGCGCCCGCGCGACTTCATCACGGCCCATGCCGTCCACGAAGTTGAAGATGTCACCCGGGAAGTTCGCCCTGTGCACCCTGACGAGGATCGGCTCGGGCCCCGTGATGTCGCCCATCACCAGCGCCAGGTGAGTGCGGTCGTCGAGCACGGTCGAAAACGAATGAACCGTGAAGGCCCCGAAGTCGGTCGGCAGGTCCGCGTGACTCTCCATCGAAACCTGCTGTTCGACCTTCAGTCGGTAGGCGATGATGTCCGCAACGGTACACACCGGTAGACCGTATTTTTCACCGAACTTGAGCAGGGAAGGCAGACGCATCATGGTGCCGTCTTCGTCCATGATCTCGCAGATGACGCCGGCAGGTCGCAGTCCGGCAAGCCTGGCGAGGTCGACCGAACCCTCGGTCTGTCCAGTTCGCGAGAGGACGCCTCCCCGAACCGCGCGCAGAGGGAATACCGAACCTGGACAGACGAAATCCTGGACCGTCGAGCCTTCGTCCACGGCCTTCCTGATCGTGACTGCGCGATCCTGGGCGGAGATACCGGTCCTGACACCTTCGCGGGCGTCGATCGAGACGGTGAATGCGGTGCCGAGGGGTGCCGTGTTGTGCCTGACCATCATGTCCAGGCCAATCCTGTCGCACATCGGGCCGTCCATGGCGAGGCAGACCAGACCGCGAGCCTTCTTGGCCATGAATGCCAGATGGTCCGGGGTAACCAGGTCGGCGGCGGCCACAAGATCGCCTTCGTTTTCCCGATCCTCGTCGTCAACCAGGATCACCATCCCGCCGGACTTGAGAACCTCGACTGCGTGTTCAATCGTTGAGAGCGGCATTTCACTTCCTGTAATCGGCGGAATCGGTCGCAATCCGACTGCCGCGTGTGATCAATCGTCGTTCCTCTGCCTGGCCCTGGCCACCAGGGCGGCCAGGGTCGAAAGAGCGTCAATGGGCGTCATCCTTTCGGGATCCAGCCCGGCCAGTTCGACCACCAGTGGGTCCGGCCCCGGGTCGCACGTCCCGAACAGATCGAGCTGTGGAATCACCTGAACCGGCGCTCGACGTCGCGAACGCGCCAGCACTGGCCTGCCGACCGCGTCCAACTCGGAGTTTTCGAGGTTAGCGAGGACTTCTCGCGCCCGGGCGATCACTTCGTCCGGCAGGCCGGCAAGCCTGGCAACCTGGATACCATACGATCTGCTGGCCGGGCCGTCGACAAGTTTACGCAGGAAAAGTACCTCATGCCCCCATTCCTTGACCGCCACGCTCTGGTTGCGCGCGGCGGGAATGCTGCGAATGAGGTCGGTCAGTTCATGGTAGTGCGTGGCGAACAGGGTGCGGCAGCGAATCTTGTCCTGTATGTGTTCGGCGATGGCCCAGGCAATCGCGACACCGTCGAAGGTCGAGGTCCCGCGGCCTATCTCGTCGAGAATCAGCAGGCTTCGCTCGGTTGCCCGCGATAGCATTTCGGCGGCCTCGGACATCTCAACCATGAAGGTCGAGCGGCCTGCCGCGATGTCGTCCATGGCGCCAACACGGGTGTGGATCGCGTCGGTGATCCCGATGCGGGCCTCGCGCGCCGGAACCCACGAGCCCATATGCGCGAGAAGAACGATGATGGCGACCTGACGCATGATGGTCGATTTACCCGACATGTTCGGGCCGGTGATGATCGTCAGGTTCGTTTCGGTTCCATCCAGGATGAAATCGTTTGGAACGAAGGTGCCGTTCGGGATGGATGCCTCGACTATTGGATGGCGCCCGTCGATGATGTCGATTGCCTTGCCGTCGTTCACTTCGGGGCGTGACCAGCCGTTCGAGTGGGCGATCTCGGCCAGGGTGGAGACCACGTCCAGCACGGCGATGTCCAAGGCCATTTCCTGAACCGCGTCGTGCCTGTCCATTATGGCCAGACGCCATTTCTCGAATATCTGGAACTGCAGATCCTTAGATGTTTCCTCGGCGGTCGAGACCTGGCGTTCCAGTTCGGAGAGGCGGTGGGTCGTGAAGCGTTCCGCGTTCGCCAGGGTCTGACGTCGGATGAAGTCGTCGGGGACGTTGACCGCGGCGGAGTTGGGAATCTCGATCGTGTACCCGAACACGCGGTTGTACTTGACACGCAGTTTGGAGATTCCTGAACGGACCCTCTCGGATGCCTCGTATTCGGCGATGTAACGTCTGCCGTTTTCCGCCATGTCCAGCGCGAGATCCAGTTCTGTCGAGACTCCGCGTCCGACCATTCCACCGTCCTTGACCGTGGAAGGAGCGTCCTGCAGAAAGATCCGGTCGATCTGGTCCGCGACCTCGAGCAGGTCGCCGGACTCGCGGACCAGCACCGCCAACGCGTCGAGCCCCGATCCGCGGATGACAGCGGCCGCCTCGGACATGCCATGGACACCGGAGGCGAGGGATTTCAGGTCACGGGCGGATGAATTGCCCCCGGCCAGTCGCGTCAGGAGCCTCTCCATGTCGGGAATCCCGGCCAGCGCGGTTCTGATGGCGCCGCGTTCGGTAGGAGCGTCAACCAGTCCGGCGATCAATGCCTGCCGCGCGGCGATGGCCTGTGTGGAGGCCAGCGGTGCGAGCATCCATTGTCGCAGCAGTCGGGCGCCCATTCCGGTGCGGGTGCGGTTCAGAAATGCGAAGAGGCAGCCGCGCTGCCTGTCACCTGATGTGGTCGAGAGAAGTTCGAGGTTTCTGATGGTCGTGGTCGGCAGCGCCATCGTCTCGGATGCGACGGCCCGAACAAGCGGCCGAACCGTCGGCAGGAGGGCAGGGTGCGTGCGACCGACATAATTCAGAACCGCGGCCGCGGCCGGCACGACACCGGCGTCGATCTGGTGGAAGAGACGGCGCTGGTCCGCGGTGAGCCTGGAGGGGTCAAGGTCCGCGGGTGTGAGCATGGTTCGCAGGACGACCCCCGCCGGAACCATGGCGAGAACTTCTTCGTCCGGTTCGAACATAAGAATCTCGCGCGGAACCAGGCGATCGATGAAAAGCCGCAGGTCGTTTTTTGATGTCGCGAACGTGCCCGAGAAGTCGCCTGTTGAAGCGTCGAGCGCGACCGCGGCCCAACCACGTGGGTCGCGAAGAAGGCAGGCCAGATGGTTGGATTGGGAAGGGTCGCTCAACTCGCTGTCCAGCAGGACCCCAGGGGTGATCACCCGGACGACGTCACGCTTGACGAGACCTTTGGCCAACTTCGGATCCTCCATCTGTTCACAGATGGCGATTCGCTTGCCGGCGTCGATCAATCGCTGGATGTACGCTGACACCGAGTGCCACGGAACACCGGCCATCGGCACCGGATCCGAAGCCTCCTTGTTTCGGGAAGTCAGCGCTATGTCGAGGATGCGGGCCGCCTCGATCGCGTCGTCGTAGAAGGTTTCATAGAAGTCTCCCATGCGGAAAAGAACCATACAGTCCGGGTGTTCCGCTTTTGCCTTCAGGTATTGCTGCATGGAAGGTGTGGGAGCGCCAGCCATGCCGCGAAGGATACCCCAAATCGCACCTGTTTGGGGCATCGATTTTGGAAGGGCCTCACATGCGCGAATTCGGTGATATTATCGCCCGCCATGAGCCGGACGCAGGCGGGACTGCGACGTTTTATGCAACGGTGTTTGTTGAAGGTGACTTGATGAAGATGGCGATGCCGGGATCGATGAGTGTGAAAGGCCGGGTTGCGGCTTTGGTGGTGGCGATTGTGATGGCCGGGTGTGGCGCGCAGGGCGCTGACGAACCTTTCGACTGGTGCGGTGGCATGGCCCCGGACGCCGAATGCTATTCGGCGACGCGTGCCCCGGAAAGCGAGAACATCGAGTTGGCACGGGCGATTCTGGATCGCTATATCGATGTGTATCCGGGGGATTACCTCGGCTGGACCTGGGAACCGACGGTGCTGATGACCGGGGTCTACGAACTGTACCGCGTCACAGGTGAAGAACGCTACCTGGAGTACATGAAGACCTGGATGGACAGCAGGCTGGAGCTTGGATATTTCATGTTCTGTTCCGACTTCATGTCTCCGGCGCTGATCGCCGCCTTCCTGTACATGGAGACCGGCGATGAGAAGTATCGCGCGGTGGTGAACGACGCTTTCACGTATATCAGCGAGACCGTCATAAGAACCGAAGACGGCGGGATCAATCACTGGGGTGCCACCGAATTCAACGGGAGCGCGACCTTGTGGCTGGATACGCTGTTCATGGTGGGAACGATGCTGACCAGATGGGGCGAGTTCATCAATGACGGCGAGCCGCTGGATGAGATGGCCCTTCAGATCAAGGTGTTCTCCGACAGGCTGCAGTCCGATGGCGGCTTGTATGTCCATGCCTTCAACTACAACAAGCCTGTGGATGACGACATCTACTGGGGGCGCGGCAACGGATGGGTAAGCGCGGCCGGTTTCGATTATCTGCGGGCCAGAAAGATCCGCGGCGAGACCGATCAATTCGCGCTGGACGCGCTGGTGGCGCAGGCGGAGGCGGCGGTGGTCGCGCAGGATGCGGACAGCGGGCTGTGGTGGATCGTCCTGAATCGCCCGGGCGAGGCCTATCTGGAGACATCTACCACCGCTTTGTTTGCGTACGGTATGGCAAGAGGATGGCGTTACGGGTTCCTGGGTGACGAATACCTGCCGGTCATCGCCGACGCGATGCGGGGCATCAAGGCGACCTTGACGACGGACGGACAGGGCAGGCCCGTGGTGTCGAACGTTTCGGGTCCGACCGAGGCGGGAACGTTCGAGTACTACGCGGGGCTGGAACTCGAGGACGACCTGGGCTACGGGGTCGGCTCGGTCCTGTTGGCCCTGGTCGAGACGTCCGGATTGCCGGACATGGACCCGTAGGGGTGAACCGTCTGCGCTGGACGGCGAATGTAATTCGCCGCTACGAGGACAGGATCGGTGACGGATTCCGGCGTAGGGGCGAATGAAAATTCGCCCTTTCTGGACGGCGAATGTGATTCGCCGCTACGAGGACAGGAACGGTGACGGATTCCGGCGTAGGGGCGAATGAAAATTCGCCCTTTCTGGACGGCGAATGTGATTCGCCGCTACGAGGACAGGAACGGTGACGGATTCCGGCGTAGGGGCGAATGAAAATTCGCCCTTTCTGGACGGCGA
>CAZNJW010000024.1:0-26343 GCA_964573455.1 uncultured Anaeromyxobacteraceae bacterium
CTCGTAGCGGCGAATTACATTCGCCGTCCGGAAAGGGCGAATTGTCATTTGTTTTTGTGCCGGAACCTGTCCTCGTAGCGGCGAATCACATTCGCCGTCCGGGAAAGGCGAATTGTCATTTGTTTTTATGCCGGAACCTGTCCTCGTAGCGGCGAATTACATTCGCCGTCCGGAAAGGGCGAATTGTCATTTGTTTTTGTGCCGGAACCTGTCCTCGTAGCGGCGAATTACATTCGCCGTCTCGTGGATGGGTTCTGAGGGTTGAGACTGTCACAATCCCATTTGAGAGGGTTGTTGATCACATATTCCTGGATGGCGAGAAGAGACTCATGGCCTCGCACGATGTGCTCCCAGTAATTGCGTTGCCAGACTTCTTTTGCCCCTGATTCTATCCTGGCATTTTTTGTGACCGCGGATTTGAATCCCCTGATCACGGATCCGAGTGTTCCGCGAGTCCCGGTCGGTTTTGTCGTGGCGGTCAACGGGATTGGCTCCGAATGCTCGTGCTCATCGATGTAGATGATCGCGTGCATGTGATTCGGCATGATCACGTATTTGTCCAGAGTCACCCAGGGAAAGAATTCAGGAACCCTCAACCATTGTTCCTGTGCGATTTGTCCAAGCAATGAGTGGCGAACGGTGTCGCCATGGACATCACCGAAAATGCACAGGCGGTTGTGAGTACAAAGCGTAACGAAGTACCAGCCCTCACTGCCGTAATCAAAGCCTTGAAGACGGATCGAACATCTTTGTTTCATGGAGTTTGTTGGAACAAATGACCTTCATTGTTTCGAACGCAGATCTGATGTTGTTTCGTTTGTTTTTAAGGCAGGGCGAATTGTCATTCGCCCCTACGCCGGAACCCGTCCGGAAAAGGCGAATTGTCATTCGCCCCTACGCCGGAACCTGTCTGGAAAGGGCGAATTGTCATTCGCCCCTACGGCGGAACCCGTCTGGAATGGGCGAATTGTCATTCGCCCCTACGGCGGAACCCGTCTGGAAAGGGCGAATTGTCATTCGCCCCTACGGTTTCATTGCAGGCTGGCCGGTGGCCTGAAGCACGTTCTGCCAGAGGATCCCATCCGGGTCGATCTTCTTGCGTCGTCCCACTGCCGCTCTGATCGGAACGTGTGTGAAATGATCGGCCCAGGAACCGACCACGATACCGGTCTTGCCTGCCATTGCGGCGTGGACAGCGCAGTGCCCGAGCTGCAGGCAGAACGCGGAATCGCCAACCGTAGCGGGCATCGACCGTATGATGTAGGACGGGTCGATGTACGAAACCCGGGCGGCAAGCGGGCCCTTGCTGAAGTGATTCTTCAGCACGCCCTGCAGGTACACCCCGATATCCTTGAGCTTTACATTGCCCGATTCGTCTGTCTCTTCGTCGTCTTCGCCATTTTCGAGGTATCGCTGTCCGGCACCTTCGGCGACCACCACGACCGCGTGGCGCCTGGTCTGGAGTCGCTTTTCGAGCCAGTCGAGCAAACCGCCTTCGCCGTGGATCCGGAAATCGACCTCGGGCACCAGACACACGTTCACCTCGCTGTGGGCCAGTGTCGCCGAGGCTGCGATGAACCCCGACTGACGTCCCATCAGCTTGACCAGCCCAATCCCGCGTGAGAACCCTTTTGATTCGGTATGTGCAGCCTTGATGGCATCGCGCGACATGGTCACAGCGGTCTCGAAACCAAAGCTGCGGGAGATCAGGTCGATATCGTTGTCGATCGTCTTGGGCACGCCGACGACGGCGATGCTGAGCCTGCGACGCCGGATCTCGTCAACTATCGTCTGAGCCCCGCGTTGAGTGCCGTCACCGCCGATCGTGAAGAGCATGTCGACGCCTTCCTCGACCAGTCTGTCGACCATCTCGACAGCATCCCTCGGCCCGCGCGACGAACCAAGGATCGTGCCGCCGTCCTGATGAATATCGTCGACGACCTCGCGGTTCAGAACCACCGGGTCGAATCCGCCAGATCTGGCCAGCCCCGAGAACCCGTACCTGAATCCGAGGATGCGCGGAACGCCGTAGTTGCGCTCAAGCGCTATCACGATCGCTCGTATCACGTCGTTCAGGCCCGGGCACAGTCCGCCGCACGTGACGATTCCAGCGGTGACTTCCCGTGGTTCGAAGAAAATCCGGGACCGGGGCCCCGCCAGTTCAAACGATGGCAGAACGTCGCCGTCAGCGACTCCGGTCATGACTCCATCTCTGTCCTGGTTAAGCAGGATGCGGCTGGAGTCCTCGACAAAATACCTCGCCGAAAGCGGCGACTGAAACCTGCACTCGCCGAGGGACTCGCCCACCAGGTCCTGGGGGTCCACGTAATCAATTCCATATGAGAGCATCCGGCACCTCCGTTCGCGTGCGTATTATACGACCGTCCTTGGAATTTCCGAGTCGTTAAGGGATGTGTCCGTGTTGGAATGATGTGATGTGTCCGGGTCAGATCTTGGTCATGGTCACGCGAATCTCGTAGGGCATACAGCTGACGCCGTTTTCATACATCGCGCCGATCCGCAGGAAGAACTTGCGGGAATCGTCGGGGCCGCATTCCCCGTCCCACTTGTATTCGAGCGTGTGGGTCAGGCAGTTGGCGCCCATGTCGCTCTCAAGCTCGACGCCTGCCGAACTGTAGAGCGTCACCGTCTGGCCGTGACAGTCTCCGGGCCCGACCGGATTGAACAGCGTGACGGTGATCTTGTAGTCCTGATCCCATCCGAGCGGGCAGGAATGGTCGCCCTCGACCGCCTCGAACATGTAGTAGTCCGAGTCGCCGTACGGGTAGATCATCGCCTGAAACGAGCGTGTCGGGTTTCCTTCGAACACATCTCCGAGATTAATCGCCGAGCCGATATCGTTGTTCGGTTCCATCAGCAGGGCGGGGTACGACAGGGCATTGTCGGCGTGTCCGTCGCAGTCCTCGTCCAGGCCGTTGCAGATCTCCATCGTGGCACCCTCGAACGGATCGCACTCCGCGGGGATGCCGCCCGCGCATGTGTCCACGGAGTGCCGGCACGGACCGATCCCACAGGTCTCGACTCCGTAGCCTTCATCGGTCAGCCCGTCGCAGTCGTTGTCCTTCAAGTCGCATTTCTCGAAGTTCTGGGCGCCAAGCGGCACGCAGATCTGCAGTTTTCCACCGATGCATTTGTCGACGGTCCTGGTACACATGCCCAGGCCGCAGGTGACCTTGCCCATATCTTCGTCGACCAGCCCGTCGCAGTCGTCATCGATGCCGTTGCATGATTCGGCGGTCGCGCCTTCCTGCGGGTTGCAGAACTGGAGCATCCCGTCGCGACAGTAGTTGACCTGATGGCGGCATCGCCCGATTCCACACGACAGTGTCCCGAGGTCCTCGTCGGTCAGTCCATCGCAGTCGTTGTCGGCACCGTCGCATATCTCGCGGGACGCGGCGTTTCCGATGCAGGTTTCGTGGCCGTTGGCGCACCTTGTCGTGCCGGGACACGCGCCGAAATCGTTGACCACCTCGCAGGCAAGGCCCGTCAGGTCGTCATCGACCGTGCCGTCGCAGTCGTTGTCGGCCCCGTCACAGGTCTCGGGGCCGGGGATAGCGGCGGGGCACTCCTGATGGCACAGTCTGGTCGCCTCGCACGTCCCGAATTCGTTGGACACATGGCACGTCATTTCGAAGCCGGGACGTTGCCAGGCAGCGTCGCACGGGCATGAGCCGGCCAGAGGCAGGCAGACCCAGGACCACCCGCGTTCCAGATCGAGTCGTTCGACCTCGTATCCATCGGGACACTCGAGTGTGGAACCCACCGCCATCGGCGCGCAGAAGCTGTCGTCATTAGCGCCACGGATGCAGGACGGCTGTTCATCCTCGTCCAGCCACGGAACCGCGCAGTCAGAGTCTCCGATGCACGGCCTGCAGGCGGTTGGCCACCGGTTCAGGCAGGCATAGGTCGGGTCGACCGTCATCCCGTTGTCCACAATTCGACACAATTCATCAGGTTGGCAGTCGTCGCCGGTGGAGCAGGCTCTGGTGCACCGGTGTCCGTCGGGGGTTGGCACGCACAGTCCCGAGAAACAGTCCTCGGGTTGTTCGCACGAGCATCCCATGTAACCGGGGCACTCCGGGTCATCGATCGGTTCTACCCAGGTGTCGGGACCGGACTCCGCGTCGTCTTCCCCGGCGTCCGGGCCGTCGTCGGACGCAGTGCCGTGGTCCGGCGTGCTTCCACCTTCGTCAGGTGCTGTGTTCGCATCTTCGCCGCCGTTCCCGGCATCGGGGAATCCGACATACGGCTGGCCGTAGTCGGGAGAACTCGTGTCCTGCTGGCCGCTGCCCTCGTCGGGGACCGTATTCGGGCCTTCGTCCGCGGTTCCCCCTGAGCCCGGATCTGGCTGGATTTCCACATCCTCAACCGTCGGCTCGAAGTCGCTGCAAGCGACCAGGGACAACATCGATACACCGATTGCCACCAGCGGCACACACACGAACACCAGCGCCAGATCCAGCCTCGTTTCCATTGATTTGTTCCTCATGGCACCCTCCAGAAAATTCAGGTTCAGGTTTCGGTGTGCTGTATCGTCGGTTATGCTTGGGCGTTTCAGAATTGTCCCGACAGACGGGCGGGGCGGAGGAAAAACCATGAAAAACCTGAGTCCCGATGAACTGCACGGTTTGGTGCAGAGTGTGTTCGAACCGTCCGATGATGAACGACTGGTGATGTTCATGGTCGATCTGCCGGACGCGGTCGTGCCTGACAATCCGGACTGGGCCGACCGCAGGCAGGTGGCCGCGTCATGGGCGCGGACGCTGGCGGCGGGTGGTCATTACGAAGTCATCCTGGCCGTGTATCGCAACCCGCGCATGAACAACGCGCAGCTTCCGGCCACCGCATGGGTCATACAGCCTGACACGCTGCCTGCGACGGCGGACGGGATGGACGAGTCGGCCGCCGTGTCTTTTGACAGTCTGTTTTCTCGTCGTCCGCTGATCCTGGCGCCGACCGAGTTTTCAGCCACCGCGCCCTTGAAGCTGGTCGCGCGTCAGACGGGCGTCCGTGGCGCAACGATGCCGGGATTCTGTCGTGCGATGATGGACGCTCTCAGGCTCGATTACGTCGAGGTGAACCGCAGGGTCGGCGTGATGGCTGATCTGCTCGATGTCGCGACCGCGGCTGACTTCGAATTTCAGGTAAGTCATGCCGACGGGAGACTCGAACCGATATCGCTTCATCTGGACCTTCGCCACCGTCAGGCACATCGATCGGGCGGTCGGTTTCCGCAGCCCGGTCTGGTGGGAAACCTTCCGTCGGGCGAGGCCTACATCGTTCCTTACGAAGGCGAGGTGAAGGGTGACCCGAGCGGTAGTAATGGCCTGATGCCAGTTCAGTTCGGTGATGAGGTGGTGGTCTACGGCATCATCGGCAATCGAGCTGTTTCGGTGATTGGGGACGGCCCCGCAGCCGCGGCCGAAAGGGAACACCTTTCCTGCGAACCGGCATATGGCAACCTGGCCGAACTCGGCGTCGGCGTGCTCGGTGACTTCGGAGTCAAGCCGCTGGGTGAGATCCTGATTGACGAGAAGCTTGGTCTTCACATCGCGTTCGGGCGAAGCGACCACTTCGGCGGTCAGGTCGGTCCATCCAGCTTTTCCCGTCCCGAAGCGGTGATTCATATAGACCGCGTATACATCCCCGAGATGCAGCCACGCGTCAAGGTGGTGCGGGCGACACTCCGGATCCCGGGCAGCCCGGACGTGGAAATGGTCAGTGACGATCGCTGGGTGTTTGCTTTCTGATTCGGAAGGTTCTGGCGGTCGTGGCGGGTCGAGTGGCTCAACCCAGTCTGGCTCGTACCTTTTCAAGCGCGTCGCCGGTCGTGCGCCTTGTCGTTTCAAGCAGTCTGGCTGCCTCGTCACGCAGTTGAGCCGCGTTGGGCAGATCCTTTGATGACGAGAGGTTGATCAGCACGTTCATCGCCGCGCCCTCCGCACCAGCAAGCGCCATCGCGGCACCGGTTCCGCCGTCTGAAAGACAGTTGACGTAACCGATCTCGACGATCCTGGCAGCCAGAGTCGAGGCCCTGGCGCACAGCTTGAGCGTCTCGAATGGAACCATGGTCGCGCGTTCGTTGGCAGCCGCCATGGCGGCGCGGCGGGCAGCTGTTTCTTCCGGTGTCGTCTTCGGCATGCGCATCGCATCCATCACCAACGTGAACGCGGCGCTGTCCTCTACAACGAGGGACTGTAATCTGGCACGCAGGCTCTGTGCCTCAAGCGCGATCGCCGTAAACTCCGAACGGACGGCTTCCAGCTCCGGCCGCCTGAACGAGAGGTTGCCAACCATCGCGGTCAGACCAGCCCCCAGGGCGCCAGCCAGGGCCGCGACCGACCCGCCGCCGGGAACGGCAGAGTCCGCGCTGACTTCGTCGCAGAATCGGTCGATTTTCATGTCAATCAGGGTCGACGAGTCTGCCTTCATTCTGTACTCGACGACCTTGTCGGCCGGGCAGAATACCTTGACGTCGGACAGGCCGAGCGATCGACAGGCTATGTGAATCAGCTCGCTGTCCGGCGCGGCAGGACAAAGGCCCTGGCGTTCCAGATAGTATCGGCCCGCGTCCAGCAGGCAGTCGGCGGGAACCAGTCCAACGATTTCGCTGCCAGTCACGCAGACGCCCTGGGCCTCGGCCTGTCTTTTTGCCTCTTCGTAGACCGCGTGAATCGGTGTTTTTCGGTAGTTCAGGATGTTGATCGATACCTGGGCCACACCGTATTCCTCGATCGTCCATCCGACCGCGCGTATGTTTTTGAGCGCCCCCGGCACTCGGAACCATTCTCCATCCGGCCCCAGTATCTTCTCGCCGTCGCTGCCCCGGGCCGGGCCGGCGCCCTCGCGCATCCTGATCGCCATGCGACTGGCCTTGACCTTGTCCCGGCTGTTGATATTCACGTTGTAGGCGATCAGAAACTCGCGTGCGCCGATGACGGTCGCACCCGACCTGGCGTTGAAGGCGGCCGGGCCGAAATCCGGGGCCCACTCCGGGGTCGCCAGCCTGGTCGGAAGAGCCTCGTATTCACCGCTTCTGATGTCGGCCAGGCTGCGTCGTTCCGGCTTTGTCGCGGCCTCTTCGTACAGAAACACGGGAATACCGAGTTCATCGCCGACGCGCTGGCCGAGTCGACGGGCCAGATCGACGCACTCCTGCATCGACACGCCCTCGATCGGAACGAACGGACATACGTCGGTGGCACCCATCCGCGGGTGTTCGCCGTGGTGGGATGACATGTCGATCAGCGAAGCCGCGGTACGGATCGCCTCGAACGCGGCCGAGAGAACCTTTTCCGGCTCGCCTGCCATCGTCACTACCGTCCGGTGGGCGGCAGCACCCATGTCCACGTCGAGAACGACCGCGCCGGCGCGTTCCATCGCGCCCGTGATGGCATTGATCACGTCACGGTTTCTGCCCTCGCTGAAGTTCGGAACGCATTCGACACACTTTTTCATGGCAGTATTCCTTCGCCGGGTGCCTGCGTCGACCCGGGCTCGTTCGAAATCGAATCGGGCGCCGGCTGACATTCGCCGTCGCGGCAGATCGAGTCGATTTGAAACCTGATTACCGGTGACCGGAAACGTTGTTTCTGGACGCCTTTTGAGGTGCCGATGACCGGGACCGACCATCCCGGGCCAGACTTCAGCGCGTCGCTGTACAATCCAACCATCGCCTGGTCCTCGGCGACGTCATTGATCAGTTCCACACGATACCAGGCGTTGTCGACCATCAGCTCGAACTCGGGGCACTGGCAGCGTGTCGGATTGTACCTGAGGATCCCGTGAACGCCGTTCCCCCACGCGGATGCCGTTTTTGCCAGGCGCCTGAGCGCCATTTCGGCAGGTGAAAGCGGCGCGCCCGCACAGGAGACCGTTGTGACCAGCGCTACCAGCATGGCGGCAAAAACGGCCGCGTGGCCCTGGATCGCCGATTCGCGCCGGTATGTCGTTTCCCACAACATAATTCAGCCGTAGACCACCCAGACTACAAGGGCCGCGTAAACCAGGCCGTTGACGATGAAAAGCGGGTCCCTCAGCATCCGATCGGTAGGACTGCGCGTCTCGCCCGGACGCCTCAGAATCCTGATGAACTCGAAGATTCCGAGCACGACCAGCGGTATCGTGAGCGGCATCCGCTGGTTGTCGAAGTATTCGGTGGTGCGGGCGGAGAACGCGTACATCGCGTATGCGGCGACGGTCAGCACTCCAACCGCGATCATCGCGACGTCGAGGTGCGCGATTTTGTAGCTCGAAAGAACGTCCCTGGTGCTGCTATCGGCGATGACGGACGCCTCATGGCGTCTTTTGGCCAATGCAAGAAAGCTGGCGATAAGGAAGGTGCATCCAATCAGGTAATAGGATATCTCGTCCGGTGGCAGCCCAATCGCGAAACATCCCGCAAGTATTCGCAGAACGAACCCGGCGGCGATGATCAGGACGTCCACCCACGGAATGCGTTTGAGCCCGCTGCTGTACACAAGGTTGAGCAACATGTACAGACCCGCCGTCACCATGAAGCGCCATCCCAGGAAGGCGCCGGTTACGACCGACAGCGCCAGCAGAATCAGGGCACCGATTGACGCTCCCCGGGTGGGCAGGTCTCCGGCCGCTATTGGTCGGTTGCGTTTGGACGGGTGCTGGCGATCCTTTTCCACGTCCAGGATGTCGTTGAGGATGTAAACGGAACCGGCCAGCAGAATGAAGACCGCGGTGGCGAGTGCCGCGAAAAGCAGCAGGAACGGATCCTGGCGCGTGTGCTGACTGGCGAATATGACCGGGGCGAACACGAAGACGTTCTTGACCCACTGGGCCGGACGCATCGTGACGATTGTGTTCTTCAGTGTATCAATCATCGGATCCTTCAATCCGGTCCGGTCCGACCAGACCATCGCACGCGATTCTAGTCGCTTCAGGGATAAGTTCCACCAGATCGGTGGCCGCCACGCCGTGGTCTCCCAGCCTTGAGGCGGCGACGGAACCCGTTACTCCGTGCAGTTCGACTGCGGCGCAGGCAGCATCGAAGGATGGTATCCCGCGAGCAAGAAGGGCGCCGATCATTCCGGCCAGGACATCTCCGGCCCCGGCCACGGCCAGGGCGGGGGTGCCAGAATTCGAGACAGCCAGCCTTCCGTCAGGCGACGCAATAATTGAGCCGGCCCCCTTCAACACGGTAACGGCTCCGGTGGAATCGGCCAGTTGCCGGGCCGCGCGCAGTCGCTCGGCTTGAACCGTCGCCGTGTCCGTGCCGAGCATCCTGGCCGCCTCACCGGGATGCGGCGTGATTACCGTGCCTGGCCCGAGTCGGACTGACAGATCGTGTTCGGATGCCATCACGTTCAACGCGTCGGCGTCGAAGACGGTCGGCAGGCCGCACCCGATCACGGATGCGATAAGCGCGGAGGTCCCGGGCCTGGTCCCAAGTCCCGGTCCTGCCACAACTGAACCCTTGTGATCCAGAACTCCATTCAGCGCGGCCTCGTCAACGACCAGCCAGTCCCCGCTGGTGGACAAGGGGCATTCGATCATCAGGTCGGGGCATCTGCCTTCAAGGGAGGCGCCCGACTGGGCGGTCGTGACAAGCGTCGTCAGTCCCGCGCCCGAGCGCACCGCCGCCATTCCGCTGAGCAGGGCAGCGCCGGTCTTGCCGACCATTCCACCGACAACAGCGACGTGGCCGAATGTGTTTTTGTAGGAGTCCGGGGGCCGTGGGGCGAACGCGGCGCGAATCTCGCTGGAGCCAAGGAGTCTGAGGTCGTCGGCCCTTTCGAGCAGTTTGGCGGGAATCCCAATCGGGACAACCGTGATCTCGCCGCAGTGACCGCGTCCCGGCCAGATGTAGTGGCCGATCTTGGCCGCTCCG
This sequence comes from uncultured Anaeromyxobacteraceae bacterium, assembly GCA_964573455.1. Taxonomy (GTDB): domain Bacteria; phylum Myxococcota_A; class UBA9042; order DTJE01; family DTJE01; genus JAGOFO01. The sequence continues at coordinate 9,884 of CAZNJW010000024.1, forward strand.
AAAGTGACGGTCACATCGGCCTTGAATGCGGTTCCAAGCACCGCCCCCGTGTCGGAGTCGATGCCGGAAGGTATGTCGACCGCCAGACATGGACCGGGCAGGGTGTTCAGTATGTCGATCGTGTCGGCATAGACACCGGTGACCGGCCTGGTTAATCCGGTGCCGAAAATGGCGTCGACCACGATTGCTTCCGTGGCCCAGGCCACTGTTTCATCGGGCAGCCCCCCGGGCGCCTCGATCACGGGAACGCCGAACCACTCCAGCGCCTTCAGGTTGGCGAGCGAGTCGCCGCTGAAGACCGTTCGCGGGCAGAGCAGGGCGGTGACGACGTCGAATCCGGCGTCGGCCAGATGCCTCGCCGCCACGAACCCGTCTCCACCGTTGTTTCCAGGTCCGCTTACGACCAGTACGCGCTTCGTGTCGCGCCTGGTCGCAAGTCGCATCGCCGCGCGAGCCACGGCGGCGCCGGCCGCCTCCATCAGAACGCAGCCAGGGACACCGATCGATTCGATGGTGAACCTGTCCAGGCCCCTCATTGTTTCAGCGGTCACCAGTTTCATTGAAGAAGTCCCGCGTATTGAGGCGGGTAGAGAATATCCGCGAAAGGGTGCGTTGGCAACGCCGGGCGGGCATTTGCATGGTTTCCGGCTCGAGCGCGACTATCCTTTTTGAACGCCTTGGAGTGTCACAACTTCGGTTCGTTCCTCCGTGTATGGAGGCGCGGACGGTGTGAAACGTGGGTTGAAGTGCGACAGAGCTGGTTTTGTATGTGCGCGCGTTTGGTTGACATCGGCCGCAGGGGTTACAATGGTTGCGGATTCTCATGCCTCAAACGGGCTCGAGGTAAAAGACATGAAGAAGTTACTGTCGATAGGCCTGGTTTTCGCGGTTTCGCTGGTGGCGGTCTTGGCGTTCGCCGAGGATGCGCCTCAGGTTACCGAGAAACCGGTGGATCCGGCTAACGCTCCAAAGCCTCACGACGGAGAGATTATCCTTGCGCCGTCCGAGGGGGAGGTCTTCACGGTTGATGAGGATGGCACGATTTACCAGCGACGAGGTTACAAGGGCGTGGTTCCGGGCGTCCGTGACCAGGCGGATTTTCCGTCCAGGGAAGCGGCGCCGTTGGATCTGGACGCGGAAGTCCCCGTCGTGGTCAAGTGGGTCGGATTCCAGCCGTATGATTCGTTCTCGCGTGTGTTCGTCCAGGTCGGAGGCGAGTTCGAGTATTCGGTGACGCGGCCGGCTCCCACCATCATTGAGGTGACGATTCCCTCAGCCACGCCGGGGTCCGAAAACGATCTGAACGGACTGATCACCCGCTGGTTCCCGACCAGCATCGACAGAATCAAAGTAAACCAGATGCCCGTTGCCGACCCGTCCGTCGAGGGCGGCATGATAGTTACTATTCACCTCAAGAAGCCGGTGGATTATCTTTATCGTCGGGACGGTGCCTACATCTTCGTGGACGTGGGCATGTGAACGGGGCTGTTCCCCGTGGTCCGATGGTTCTCGCAGCGGTCGTCATCAAGATGCGTAAAGCATTGATTCTGATTGTCGGTCTGTTCATGATGCCGGTCCCGGCTGATGCCGGCGTTCCCGCGTCCAGTGGCGGTGGAACGGCTGCCGGGGCTTCCGCGTCCGATGATCCCAGGGCCGGTGTGCCGCGTGCCGCGCGGCGTGACGCCGACAAACTTATTCGGACATTGAAGTCTACTTCCGGAGCGCGTGTAAGGGCCCAGGCCGCGCTGGTTCTGAAGTCGTTCAAGGGAGATCCCGCAGTCGTGAAGGCGCTGATGTGGGCGTTGAAGGACGAGTTCGTGATGGTACGAACGGCCGCTGCCAGGGCGTTGGCCGAGATTGCGCCGCTTTCGGTGTATCCGGCGTTGTGCGAACTCGGGATGAAAGAGACGGACCCGTTCGCGGTGATCTGGATTCGCAAGGCTGCGTTGAGGGCGGCCGGCTCCGCCGACACAATTCTTGTCAAGGCGGGTGGCCTCGAGTGCGGGGGTTGTCATCGCAGCGGTGAGTCGTCCCAACACCTTCAGAGCGGGCTTCTGAACCATCTGTTGTCGGTGGGTGGATATTCGATAGGATCTTCGTTTGATTTCACCACAGGCCAGGTCAACGCGGAGTCGCCGCCCGTTGAGGTGTCATTTTCCGGAAAGCTCCGGATTGAAGGTACCGGTGAATCGGCAGGTGGCATCCTTGAGGTCGTCGCGTATTCGGCCAGCGGCTTTATGCTCTGGCAGTCGACTGTCGAAGTCGAATCCGTCGGTCGTGGACCATCCCCGCATGTACCCGACAAGTTCGACGACGAATTCACCATCAAGGAACCGGGGCTGGACGCCAGATTCGCCGCTTGTATTGAGGCGGGAAGAAAGGCCGCGGTCATTTTTGACGACGACATCCGGGGTGGGGCGGATTCTGAGGGAGCCGAATAGCCCGGGTGCCGGCCGTCCAGGCGCTTGATGGCACCGGAGGTGCATTAATGACAGACTCTGAAAGAAAAGTCGCAGACTCCCCGGCCCACCGCAGATCATCGATATGGGTCGATCGCGGTTTTCAGTCCAGATACGCGTTGTTTCACGCTGGAACTGCCGCGGTCATCATCCTTGTGCTTGGCCTGCTGTACGCGAACGTCCTGGCCGAGCAGCGGGAATTGATAGGCATCAGCGCGATGTCACCCGGCACCGAACTGAGCACTGACGATCGCCAGTTGGACAGTCGGTTCAACGACATGATGAGGTCCGAGGACGGCGGCAGACTGGCCGGTCTTTTTGTGATCGCAGCAGCGCTTGTCATCCTTCTGGCCTGGGTGTCGGTCAGGATGACGTTCAGGGTGGTCGGTCCGGTCCGGGCCGCATCGGAGATGCTCAGACAGATTCGGGACGGCGGTGGCGGCGCTATCCGCAGGTTCAGGAAGGGCGATGAATTCGACTTCCTTGCCGAGGACATCATTTCGCTGAGGGACGCCGTTGAGAAGCGTGAGTCCGAATACACGAAGCTGCTGGCCGAATCCGCCGATGTCCTGGAGCGGTCCGGCGTCGAACCGGAACTAGCCACGCGTGTCAGGGCGCTTCTGGCCGTCAAGGCGCAAAAGACCCAGTCAGGCGGGGAAGGCTGACCAGATGCGATTCATCCGGGGACTTGATGGCGCCAGCCCATGCAATCCGCGAGGAACCGTCGTTGCCATGGGCAACTTCGACGGAGTGCACCTGGGACATGCCAGCATCCTGTCGTCGGTGGTCAAGCGCGCATCCGATCTTGGCCTGGAATCGTGTTTTCTGTCGTTTCACCCGCATCCGCTAAGAGTGGTGGCGCCGGAACGCGCGCCAGGAATGCTCCAGACCATCGAGGAAAAGATCTTCTCATTGTCTGGGTTCGGGCCGGATTACGTCGTGGTGGTTCCGTTTACCTGGCAGTTCTCACAGACGCCGGCCAACGAATTCATTTCCAGATATCTGCAGCAGGCGCTGGGATGCCGTGAGCTGCATGTCGGCGGCGATGCCCGGTTCGGGCGCAGGCGAGAGGGCGACGTCGAGATGCTGCGGGCGGCTTCGTCGATAGGCGCCTTCGGACTGACCGTACATGATGATGTAGTGGTCCGTGGCACGCGGGTTTCATCATCCAGGATCAGGCGGGCCGTTATCGAGGGCGACATCGCGGAGGCCGGCGACTGTCTCGGCAGGCCCTGGACGATCGCGGGCGAGGTGGTGACCGGTGCAAGTCGTGGCAGACAGATCGGATTTCCCACAGCGAATATCGCGCCCGACGGCAATCTGCTTCCCTCCGGTGGAATCTACGCCGCCCTTACAACGATCGGTTCATCGGTTCATCCCGTTGCCGTGCACATCGGACCTGTGCCGACATTTGACGTCAAGTCTCCGATGGTCGAGGCGCACATATCGGGATGGTCCGGCGATCTGGTCGGAAAGAGACTCAGGATACATCTGCTGTCGCGGATCCGTGGTGCCAGGAAGTTCGATATCGTCGAGGAGCTGGCACGCCAGATCGCGGACGATGTGAGCCTGACCAGCACGATGGTGTCGTCAATGCTTGACAGGCGCGACAGTATCGCTTATAAGATCGCCCGCTTTGACCCGGAAGGAGGTGATTGCTGGTGATACCAAAACAGCTTGAATTCAGGCCGCTGGAAGTTCAGGTTCAGGAGAACGACGTGGGCCGCGCCCTGTCTGCCCTGAAGCGGAAAATGGCGAACGAGGGCCTTTACAAGGAGCTCAAGAAGCGCCGCTTCCATGAAAAGCCGAGCATCTCCAAGAAGCGTAAGCACCGCGAGGCCGACCGCCGTCGTAAGAAGATCTCCCCCGGTGGCGGACACTGATTCCACCCGTTATGCCTTTCGTCCATTGTCCCGAGATTCATTGACCTGTAAGCGATTCGACTGAATCAGTCCAATGTGGTTTCACGCTCGGCGTCGGACAGCATCTGCCTGACGACCGCGCCGATCCGCTCGATACTGACGCGATTGGTTGCGTTGACTTCGTCGAGCACGCGTCGCAGCCGCAGGTTTTCCTCGACGAGAAACTCGTTCATGGCGGTCAGCGATTCGACCTCCTGGGTCAGGCCGGCCACCAGTTCTGGGTCCCGCAGGGGCGAATCACATTCGCCCTTCTGGTCAGGGTCGGGTTCCCGCAGGGGCGAATCACATTCGCCCTTCTGGTCAGGGTCGGGTTCCCGTAGGGGCGAATCACATTCGCCCTTCTGGTCAAGGTCGGGTTCCCGTAGGGGCGAATCACATTCGCCCTTCTGGTCAGGGTCGGGTTCCCGTAGGGGCGAATCACATTCGCCCTTCTGCTCGGGGACGGCCTCGTCGGACGCCAGGGGCAACTCGAACTGAAGACAGAGCTGGATCCGGTCAACACGCCCGCCGTGTTCGTTGATGACCTCGGAAAGACGCGCGCGGGCATCCCGGATGGACATCCCGTCGGTTCTGACCAGGTTCATGATCACGGCCATCACGATCACGTCCGACCTGGAGAACACGTTCTGGCCGCCGCGCGAAAGTTCAGCCTTGATATGGTTGGGAAACTCTTTCTGCCAGTATCTGACGGTGGAAGGGGCGACCCCGAGGATTCGTGCAGCTTCGCCTACCTTGAAATAGGGCCTTTCTGGTATGGGCCGTTCGATGAAGAAGGCCATACAGGGCACCTCCCGGGCATGGGCGCGCAGGGCCTACGGGTTGAGCAGCGACCTGAGCACCTGACTCGGCTTGAACGTAAGAACCTTGCGGGCAGAGATCTTGAGCGGCTTGCCCGTCTTCGGGTTGCGACCCAGCCGCTGGTTCTTCGAGCGGACGCTGAAGGACCCGAAGCTGGAGATTTTCACCTTGTCGCCAGCGACGAGAGATTCCTTCATCACGTCAAGAATCGTCTCGACAATGGCCGACGCTTCCTTCTTGGAAAAGCCGCCCAGCCTCTCGTAAACGCCTTCAACTATATCTGCCTTAGTCATCGTTTCCCCCAATGGCCACTAGGCCGTGGCGCCGACAGTCTGCTTTACGATCTGGGTGAATCCCGTGGGATCGCTCACCGCGATATCCGCGAGTACCTTGCGATCAAGGTCAACACCATTGAGCTTCAGCGCATGCATCAGATCCGAGTACCGCGTGCCGTTCAGCCGGCAGGCGGCGTTGATTCTGGCGATCCACAGCGCACGGTAATTGCGCTTGTTCTGCTTGCGGTGAGCGAACGCGAATGCGAGGCTGCGTTCGACCTGCTCGACCGCGTGGCGATACGCGGTCCGCCTTCTCTCTCTGTAACCGGCGGCCAGCTTCAGAACCCTGTTATGGCGCTGGCGCCGCTTGAATCCACGTTTTACTCGTGCCATTTCTAAGTACCCTCCAAATCAGATCCCGGGCAGCAGCCGCCGGACCTTCTTCATGTCGGACGCGGCAACCAGCGTGCCCTGACGCAGGTTCCGCTTACGCTTGTGTTCCTTCTTGGTCAGGATGTGGCTCTTGAAGGCCTTTGCCCTCTTCACATGGCCCGAGGCGGTGACGCGTAAGCGCTTCGCGGCGGCCCTGTTAGTCTTCATCTTTGGCATCTTGGTTCTCCGATTCCCGGTCCTTTCCGGCGTCCTTGACAACGCCTTTGGACGCAAAATACATCGCCAGAATACGGTGTTCCATCCTGGGCGGCCGTTCAAGCACGGCCACGTCCATCAGATCCGCGGCGACCTTTTCCATCACGTGATATCCAAGTTCGGCGAACTGAACTTCGCGTCCCTTGAAGAACATCACGAACTTAACCTTGTTACCCTCGCCAAGGAACCGCCTGGCCTGGCTGACCTTGGTCTGAAGGTCGTGATCGTCCGTCTTGTAGCGGATTTTCACTTCCTTCAACACGACCTGAACCTGGCGCTTGCGCGCCTCGGCCTGTCGCTTTTTCTTCTGGTACTTGAACTTGCCGTAGTCCATTACACGGCAAACAGGCGGTTTCGATTCAGGGGCCACCTCGACAAGGTCGAGCCCCTCCTCTTCGGCGATTTCAAGTGCCTGTGTCAGTGGAACAATGCCGAGCTGGGCGCCATCCGCGCCAATCAGCCTCACCTCGCGGGCCCTGATTCGGCGATTGATTCGGGCTTCCTTTTCGGCGGACTGCTGCTGCTGTTGCAACTGCGGCTGTTGTTGTCCCTGCTGGATCACGTCACCTCAGAAATCTTCGGGGTCTGGCGTCACAAGGGCCGATCAGCCAAGTCTATCGGTCGTCGACACCGTCTGGTAGGCACGGGCGGGATTGAACCGCCGACATCTACCGTGTCAAGGTAGCGCTCTCCCACTGAGCTACGCGCCTAACGCAAAAGCGACGAACATCTTACGTGAAACGGCAATCCTGTCAAGCGAAAATTCGACGTGGTGGCAGGGGATTTGTTGGCCTTGGCCACATACACGCGCGTCACGCGCTCGTTAACGCGCGCAAAACGTTTGACCATGGCGAATCTTTAATGTTAACTATACCCCGCCAAGACGGATATTTGTCCGTACGTTTGTCTTCTGGTTTCCAGTGGCGCCGGCGTCCTGTCGCCGGTCCAAGGAGGGTCGGGTGATGTTGAACCGGCTGTTTCGTAAGCGGTGGATAGTATGTCCTCCGTTGCTGCTCACCTTCATCTGTTCGCTTGCGTGGTTTCCGCGTGTTGCTCTGCCTCAGACGGCGGGCGGATCGGCTTCCATTGTTCTGGTGATTCCCCCGGGATACACCAGTGACGTTCCGACCAGCGTGGCAAACACGATTGAGCAGAACATGAAGGCCCTTCTGGGGATCGACAGCAAGCTCAGCCTGCTGTTCTCGGATGTCAGGGACCCCGGCGCCGGCTTCGAGCTTCCGGCAGCTCCGCAGGCACCGGCCGAGGCCACTTTGAAACCAATCCCCGAGAACCCGAAGCTGAAGCAGGTTCTGGCCTCTCTGGACAAGGCACGCGAGCTGGTTCAGAAGAAGTCGTGGGAGTCCGCGCTCAGTCGTCTGATGACGATCAAGAACAGCCTCTCGGGAATGGTCGCCGACACCCCGGACATCTCGGCGCTGATCGAGGCGCATGAGCTGATCGCGGTCGCGTTCATCAGCGGTGGCTACAACGAGGAAGGCGCTTCCGCGATGAAGGCGCTGTTGACGATTAACCCGGACTATACCGGCGCCAATCGCTCCGAAAGGGTCCAGGCTGCCGCCGCCCGCAACCGTGACAGGCTTGCCGATGGTGGTGTGCTGAACATCCGGGTCAAGCCGGATGATGCCGTCGTTTATGTGGATGGTCGTCTGATCGGTTCCGGCAGCCAGACGATCACCGGGCTCAAGCGCGGAAAACACTTTGTCCGCGTCACCGGCGAGACGTCCTTCCCCGCTGGCGGATCTGTGACCGTCGACGCAGCAGGAAACAGCACTTCCGTCAGCTACAGCTTGAAGTCACGTGTTGAGCAGCCGAAGCCGGTTGCGGCGCCTGTGATCAAGGCTGGGCCGCGTCCCCTTATCTGGTACGCGAAGACGGGTCTTTACGATCAGCCAGCATTCCCGTCGGACGTCAAAAATGAGGCGTCCGCGGTGTTTGCCGATCACGTGCTCTTCATGTTTTACGCCAGATCCGAGGACAGGTTCCACGTCGGGGCCTTTGTCGCCAGTGGTCTCTCCGGAACGCTGACCGCGGTTGAACCGGCGGTGGTCAACCTGGATCTTGGCAACCTTTACGTCGAGCTGCTCGGTCTCGAGACCAGAATTCAAAAGGTGGTGGCGGATCCGTCGACGGGAACCGTGGTTACCGCCCAGCCACCGATCTACCGCATGGTTCAGGCAAAGCCGAAACCGGTGCCTGTGGCAGCACCTGAACCGGCCCCGGCGCCGACACCTGTCGCGTCAGCGACCCCGGCTCCAGCCCCGGCCCCGGCTCCGGCCCCGGCCCCGGCCCCGGCCAGTCAGCCTGTCGCGTCGGCCCCGTCGGGACTCCCGGAAGACTTCCCGATGGACGTCCCGTCCGATTTCCCGGTTGACGACGGTGGATACGCTCAGCCTGCCGGCACGCAGTACGTGACCGAGGAAGTGGTCGACACGAAGGAAGAAAAACCAGTCTACAAGCAGTGGTGGCTGTGGACCATAGTCGGGATCGTCGTGGCAGGCGCGGCCGCAGGTACGGCCGCGGGCGTCATCCTGAGTGATGACTCCGCTTCGACCGTCAACGGCGGGATAAGCTGGTAGGAGGAATGACAATGAAGAAGTTTTCCATATTGCTGTGCGGGCTCGCCGCGGTGTGGCTGGCTGGAATGGTCGGTTGCGACGACGGCGGCGATCCGTCGATCCTCCAGTTGAAGGTCAAGGCTGTGCCTGCCGAGGTGACTTACGGTGGCGCCAGCACGGATCCGAAGGCGAATGCCTATTCCTCCAGGGTGACGATCACTGGTCCGGGCATGGACGACGTCGTCCAGGACTATAGTCTCGGGATCGGTGGCAGTGGAACCGGCAAGCTGCCTGATTTCGCCGAGGGCTATGATCGACAGGTGACGTTCGAGTTCCTGGGCGCTCCCGATCCGCTCGCGAATGGGGCCCAGAAGGTCATCAGCCGTGGGCGCACTTCGTCCCTTGATCTGTGGCGTGGTGAACGCGCATTGCCATTGAACATTTTTGTCGCGCCGGTCAATGCGATGGTTCCGCCGACGAAGGTCGACTCGAATACCGGCGTCGTGACGCAGTCCGCCCCGATCAACGCGAATCGCGTGGGCGCATCGTTCACGGAACTCGATGACGGCAGGATCCTTATTTGCGGCGGCGCCCGGGTGAAGGCCGATGCAAAGACCTGGTACCTGTCGACCGACCTGTACGAACTCACCAACGCCTGCGAGTTCTACAACCCCCGCAGCGGTGAGTTTTCCGAACTGACGACCAGGATGAGCGTGAAGCGCGCCTATCATCAGGCCATCAAACTCGGCAGCCCCGACAATCCCGATGGACGCGTCGTTCTGATCGGCGGTTACACACTGCCCGACGGCGGCGTTGTAGGCCCGACTCCCAGCGTCGAGATCTTCAACCCCGAGACCAACACGTTCATTACAACGCCGACTCAGTTGCCGGGCAACGCGGGCCGCGCGCTGTTCACCGCCGACCTTATTAACCCCGATGCGAATTACATTGCGGTCTTTGGCGGTGTCTCCAATTTCAAGTCGGCCGGCGGGACCTGGGACATCTTCTGGGTGACCGAGGGCGACATCAAGTACCTGGGGCACGGCGCGATGGCTCCGGCAGGATCGAGCGCGGGGACGATCCGGTTCAATCATTCGATGTTGAAGGTGTCCGGTTTTGCGGACGAACTGACCAATAAGGCCGGTTACCAGGCGTACCTGCTTATCGGCGGCGAGAACGAGTCGGGTATTGTTGGCACGATCGAGCCCTTCGTCATCATCTGCCCGAGCCGGTCACAGTGCAGCATTCAACGCCAGGACTCGTTGGTCATTCCGATTCAGAACAGTGGACGCACGCTGGCGACATCGATTTACGATCGCAAGCACAACATCGTCTGGATCGCTGGCGGATTCAAGGATCGCGGTCTGGTCAGTCCGATCGATCGCGTCGAGGCCTACCGCGTTTCCAAGGCCGGTTTCGCGAAAAAGGGTGATGGCACGTCGGCTGATGAACACCTCAAGTTGACCAGTGCCCGCGGCGGTATGGCCGTGGCCGAGATGACCAACGGCGAGTTCGTCTTCACCGGCGGCTCGGATGGCACCAACCGGGTGACGGCGATCGAAGCCTTCGGCGAGGCGCCTTACGTTCATAATGGCCAGACTGTCCAGGTCCCCGCGTTCCTGAAGGATTTTCCGGTCATGGAAACGCCGCGTGCCGGCCACGTATCGCTCGTCGACCAGACTGGACGTGTTCTGCTGATGGGTGGCGTCTCGACAACGAACGGCAGCCCGGATCCGATGATGTACAACCCCGCTGACTGACCTGTTCCTGTCCTTCGTGCGGGCGGTGCCCGAATCCGATTCAATCAGTTGAGGTCGTGATGAACAGTATCAACCCTTTGATCTTTCGTGAATACGACATACGCGGACTTGTGGGATCCGACCTGGATGATCGGACGGTCGATCTGATCGGGCGGGCCTTTGGAACCTGGCTGAGGCGCGTGGGAGCACGGCGTGCCGTTATTGGTGGCGACTGCCGCAACTCCTCGCCCGGGTTCGTCAAGCTGGTCTCGGATGCCTTGAACAGTTGCGGCGTGGATGTGATCGACCTGGGCATGGTCACCACGCCGCTGACTTACTTCGCCATGCATTTTCTGGATGTGGGCGCCGCTGTGATGGTGACCGGAAGTCACAACCCTAAAGAATTCAATGGGTTGAAACTCTGCGCCGGCAATTCGTCCGTCTTCGGCGAACAGATCCAGCAGATTCGGCGGATAGCCGAGTCAGGGGATTTTGCCGTAGGGAACGGCAGCAGGCGCACGTATGACATCGTGCCGGATTACATCGACCGGATCGTGTCCGACTGCCGTGTCAAACCGGACAACGGACTGACCGTGGTGGTGGACGCCGGCAATGGAACCGGCGGACTGACGGCGGTTCCCCTGCTTGAGCGACTCGGTTGCAGGGTGATCAAACTGTATTGTGACCCGGATGGTGATTTCCCGAATCATCATCCTGATCCGACCGTGGTCGAGAACCTGGCGGACCTTCAGCAGGCGGTCGTTGCCAATGGCGCGGACGTCGGTTTTGGATTCGACGGGGACGCGGACAGGATCGGTGTCGTCACCGAGGACGGCGCGATCGTGTTTGGCGACATGATTCTGTTGACCCTTGCGCTGGATCTGCTGAACGAGCTTCCAGGCGCAGAGATCGTGTCCGAGGTGAAGGCGAGTCACCTGCTCTACAGCGAGATAGAGAAGGCGGGGGGCCGGCCCGTGATGTACAAGGTCGGACACTCGCTGATCAAGGCCAGGATGGCCGAGACGGATGTGCCGCTGGGCGGCGAGATATCCGGCCACATGTTTTTCAAGTACCGCTGGTACGGGTTTGACGACGCGGTCTATGCCGCCACCCGCTACCTTGAGATCCTGGTCAAGTCCGGGGGCAAGGCGTCGGCGCTTCTGAAGGACGTTCCTCCGACGTTCGCGACTCCAGAGATGCGTCTGGATTGTCCGGACGAATTGAAGGTGCCGGTTGTCGAGTCGTTGAAGGAACACTATCTGTCGCTGGGACATCGCGTGGTCACGATCGATGGCGCGCGGGTCTCGTTCGACGATGGCTGGGGTCTTGTGCGGCCGTCGAACACGCAGCCTGTCCTGGTGCTGCGCTTTGAGGCCGACAGCGCGTCAGCCCTCGACCGCATTCGGAACGAAATGATGGATCGCGCGCGCGCGACGGTCGAATCCTTTTCCCGTCACTGATAATTCTTTCAGAGTTCGTCCAGAACCTTTTGAAGCGCGTCGGCAGTCGGTCCCCCGATACGGGATCCTGCAAGCCTGCCGATCGTCTTTCCGGCAAGGAAGGCAATCTGGCTTGGACTGTGGACTTCGTGAAGCAGACCGCGCGCGATCGACGGTCTGAGATAAAACTTCGCGTAGCAGCGGAACAGGAAGCGACGTATCTCGGCCTGGGTCATGCCGTCGGGCGTGAACGGAATACCGCCTTCGTTCGGTGACAGCATGCCGTAATCCATTGATGTCAGCTTGCCGGCCGCCTTCAGTTCGTCGAAGAACGACGTGCCGGGAAGCGGCAGATAGACCATGAACGAAGCGCGGTCAATCGGCAGCGACGCCGCGTATCTGATGGTCTGCTCGATGTCCTCGCTCGTCTCGCCGGGCACGCCAATGATGAAGTTACCGGTAAGCCTGATCCGGGAGTTCGCCTTGATCTCGTGGAGCAGGTGCTCCATCTTTTCCTTCGTGATGCGGCGGTTCATCCGATCCAGGGTCTTCTGGCTGCCGGATTCGATACCGATCGTGGCCGATCGACATCCGGTGCGTTCGAACAGTCTGACCAAATCGGCGTCCAGATGATCCAGGCGCAAGCCGTTCGGGAAGGAAATGAATATCTTCAGATTGCGCCGAAGGATCTGCTCGCATACTCCCTCGGCGTGACTGCGATGCCAGTTGAAGTTGTCGTCCAGAATCTGAATCTCACGCACGCCGTGGCGTTTGTGCAGGTATTCCATCTCGTCGACAACGGCTTCTGGCGAGCGCAGCCGAATCTTGGTGCCGGCCAGATGCGCGCCGCAGAAACCGCAGCGGCATGGACATCCGCGCGAGGTGATGATCGGAACGACGGGAAGCGCGTCGACGAACGCGCCGATCGGGCTGTCGGGATAACGGGACGGCCCGATAAGATCCCATGCCGGCATCGGCAGGTCATCGAGAACCTCGGGGTTCAGGGATGGGCCGCGAGCGAATCCGTCACCAACCCTTCTGACCAGGTTCGGAATGTCCGCGAGAACGTCATCTGCGGGGATTCCGCCTTCCGGCAGGGCGTCGAGCGCTGAAGTCAGGGCCGAAACACAGAGTTCGCCTTCTGAAACCACGGCCCAGGTAAACGACGGTTCCTCGCCCAGGGCCTCTTCCGCAAGCGGGCTGGCGTGACGCCCACCCAGCAGGACTGGCGTGCCGGGATGCATCCTGGCGGCGATTCGGGCAGCGGCGCGCGTGATCGGATAACCCGAGGAGTAGGCCTGGAAGCCGATCAGGTCCCATGAATGGCGGCCGATCGTCTCGACAAGCTGCTTCGTGCCGCAACCGTTCTGGGCCGCGTCGAAAACCGTTACTTCCCATCCCGAACGTCTGGCCACCGCGGCAAGGTATCCCAGGCCGAGATTCGGAGATCTGGTTGCGGTCCGCTCGGCGCTGACGAGCAGAATTCGTCTGGGTTTTCCGGAACAGGACTCTTTCACTGCAGATGATCCCCCGAGACGCCGCCGGAGCGGCGCGATAAGTATAGGTCTGAAGGAATCCTTTTGAAAGTGGCTGCTTCTCTTTCGACTTGATGGATTTGTGTTCACGGCGCCGGAAACATTGTAACATCTTGGTTCGTTGCTTTTTTCCAACTCCGTGGAGGTTTCAATGCGCCGTCTTTTCCCGATTCTAGCAGTGCTCTTGATTGCGGGCTGCGGTTCGTCCGGCTCGAACCAGGACGTGGTGTCCGATGTTGTCCAGGACGTGGCCGGTGACGACGGCCAGACCGCCGATGTCGGGTCGGACCAGGGACATGACACGGCCCTGCAGGACGTTATCGCGGACACGGAACCCGGCGATACCGCCATCGAGGATGGACAGGACGATTCGGCTCAGGATACCGGCGCGGACACCACCGAGGACGCAACCCCGGATTTCGACTCGATCGAGCAGCCGTACCCGCCGCGGGCATTGCCGTTCGAGTTCACTCGTCCAGCCGAGGGCGAACCGATTCCGGCTGCCGATGTCACCGCTTTCACTCAGGACATGGCCGACGCATACAAGACCACCGGTTTCTTCAGGTGGCTGCTGCGCACCAGCACCGGCGTCGACCACTCGATCGATTCTGATGACTACCTGGCCTGGCATAACGACATCCAGGCGGTGAAGGACGGCGAAACGGTCACATTCAAACATCAGGGCGGCGAGCACAACATGTGGATTGCCGGTTCGATGGTGCTGACGTCCGTTGCCAACGGCTATCTGCTGACGGGCGACTGGGAGATGGCCAGGCTTACCGAGCAGTACTGCAAGGGGCTGACTGCGGTGGTCAAGGGCTTCATCTACGACGAGAACGACCCGGCTCCGTGGTTGATGGCTCGCGCTATCTTCCCGATGGATCAGGATTTCACGCTCGACACCGAGTTCTGGAAGGACGACGGGCGCCGCAAGGTCGTGGAGTTCCACGAGATGTACCACAACGAGGACGGCTGGAACGCTCACACGTTCGCGTGGCCTACCAACCCGGCTTGGGGCTCGATCTACATAACAAACATGCGAAGCAAGGATGACGTTCGTGCCATTTCACGGACCTCGACGTGGCTGCCCTACGTGGTTTCGGACGCGCAGGACGAGTGGGTCAGGACGGCGTGTCAGGAGACTCTGGACACGATGAAAGCCTTTCACAAGGATATCGTGGACAACGAGTATTTCATCAGGACCAAGGGGACGGACGGCGTGGCCTACCGCATCCCGTGCGATGATCAGGATCTTGGCAGCTACGCCTGTTATATGACTTTCGACCCGCGTAGCGAGTGCTGCGCGCGCATGTCCGCCGACATGATCGCCTACGGTGAACGCAAAACGAACGATTGTGGCACCTGCACGGGCAGCGTCTACGATGGGTTCGCTTCGGCCGCGCATTACTACAACATCCCGATCATCTGGGACTACCACATGGCCGGCGTCGGTACGTCGCTGGTGAACAGGCAGTACCGCGACGCGTGGTATGCCCTGGTCGGTCTTGCCGAAAGGATCGACTCCTACATGCATCCGAAGGCCGATGAACCTGGCACCGACGATCCACGCTGGGGCAGCGACATGGCTGTCCTGCTGGTTCAGGCCGCGTCCATGGGGTTGCCCCTGACCGCTGCCGAGGCACGCCACGTTCAGTCGTACTTCAGCACTGCCGCGGATGAGTATCGTGCCTGGCCGAACTGGGATCCGTGGGCCGAGACGGTTCCGGACGGCGTGTTCGCGTTGCGTCCGAGCCGCACCTACCAGGGTATAGAGGTCGAGGCCTTCGCGATCCTGATGGAATACTGCAACAGCCCGTTCAAGAATCCGGCCGGCGCCGCTTTCGTCGACTGCGAGGTTCTGGCCAGTCCCGAGAACTGGTGATTCGTTCCCCCGCTCAGTTTATTATTCTGTCCACATGTAGATGAAAGGTTGGATTGTCAGTGGCCGCAACCGTGGCCGTGGGTGTGTCCACCGCATGCCATCGAGGGGTCGACCTGTCCCAGAACGCCCTTCCTGTAAGCCTCGACAGTCTGTCCCACGGTCGGATGTTCCGCCAGGTAGACCTTGATGCCGGCCGCCATCAGCTTTGAGAGCGCGCCCATGCCGATGCCACCGACGACGATGGCGTCCATCTCGATTCCCGCCAGAGCCGCCAAAGGCTGGCACATGCCATGCTGATGATGCTGGTTCTGGTTGTTCACCGCGGATGTCTCGCCGCTGTCGGTGTCCACGACCATGAACATTGGCGCCGAACCGAAATGAGCCGACACGGGGCTGTCCATTCCCGAATCCATCGTAACCGGAATACAGATCTTCATTTGTCCTCTCCTTTTGCCGGGTGGCATCCCGGCGTATTCAGTTCCACATTATCAACGGACGCCGCCCTGCGACATCTGGGACAGGGCGTACCGCCTTCTCCGGTACGCGCGCAGCGGTGGAATCCAACATCATCCCGCGTGACGTATCCGCCCTCGATTCGCAGTTCAAGGCCCATCACGAGCATTCTGGCGATCTTGTTGTGCGCGGAATCGATGATCCTTGAAAGCGTGGGGCGGGAGACTCCCATCCTGGCAGCCGCATCTGCCTGATAAAGCCCATCGAGATCGGTCAGTCTTACCGCCTCGAACTCATCAAGGCTCATTGTGACCGTTTCGAGTGCGCTGCACGGGCGTCCCGCCGGCTTGAAACGCGCTACACATGGACCCTGAGCGACTCTGCGGCAGTTCACCGGTCGTGGCATCGTCAGTACCTCCAACGCGTTATTATGAACATAAGTTCAAAATGTGCAAGCCCGAGGAACAGGGGCAGGGAACGGATTCCGGCGTAGGGGCGAATGAAAATTCGCCCATTCCAGACGGCGAATGTAATTCGCCGCTACGAGGACAGGGAACGGATTCCGGCGTAGGGGCTAGGGAGTAGGGGCGAACCGCCTGCGCCAGGGTTCCGGCGTAGGGGCGAATGACAATTCGCCCTTTCCGGACGGCGAATGTAATTCGCCGCTACGAGGACAGGCAACGGGTTCCGGCGTAGGGGCGAATGACAATTCGCCCTTTCCGGACGGCGAATGT
>CAZNJW010000025.1:0-26155 GCA_964573455.1 uncultured Anaeromyxobacteraceae bacterium
GTCGTCGAACGCCACGGGAATCGTGATGAAGGCGGGGTGAGATGGGCACGGATCAACCCGGGAAGGCGATCGACAGCAGTTCTCTGATGAAAGCGGCCTTCCTGCTCTACATCCCGGCGTCCGTTCTATCCATTGGCGGCGCGATTCTGTATCCGCGGCGGCTTGGTTTCCAGTTGCTTCCATCATCCGCGGTGGATGCGATTGAAAGCGTTCTGGCAGGGCTGATCGCCGGAGCGGTGATCATCGTGGTGGCCCGTGTGATTGTCCTGTATACGAATGCCGGTCGGCGCCTGGCGATCAGTCAGGGCGAGGCGCTCAGTGGCGTGTCTTTTTTTTCCGGACAGGTTCTTGCCGTCCTGGCGGGCGTGGCTGAGGAACTGGTTTTTCGTGGCGCGCTATGGAGTCTTTTCTCATCGTTTTCGGGTCCGTGGGTCGCGCTTGTGGTCACTTCGCTGTTGTTCGGGGCAGTCCACGGTTCGTTTCGCCGGGGCTATCTGTTGTGGTCTTCGATGGCCGCCGTCAGCGGGATCGTGGCTGGTTTATTGCTGATCTGTTCCGGAAATCTGCTCGCACCGATCATGATGCACGTTCTGGTGGACGCCGTGGATATTCCCCTGATGAAACGTATGGTCAGCGTTTCTTCCGGGACAGAAGCCCGGCGCCGGCCATGACCAGCGCAATGCCGCAGCAGGCCACGGCGAACACGTCGCCGAATCTGACGTAAATCGTCTGTTCCCCGGTCAGCGCCACTTCACCGACCAGGAATTCGGTGTCTTCCAGCGAAGTGTGCGACAGGCGTCTCCCGACCGGATCCGTGAACGCCGAGATTCCGGTGTTGGTGGACCTGGCCATGAACGACCTGGTCTCGACAGTCCTCAGCTCTGCGAGCTGCAGGTGAAGCCAGGGCTCGTGCGTCTTGCCGAACCATGCGTCGTTCGTGATGTTGACCAGTACGTTTGGATTCAGTTTGGCCAGTCTTCGGTTGAAAGAAGCAAGAAGACCTTCGTAGCAGATGGAGATGCCGATTCTGGCGTTGCCGAGTTCGAACACTTTCGGGCCGTCCCCCGGTGTCCAGTCGCCGGCCGCGGGCAGCCACTTCCTGAGGAACGGGAACCACTTTTCCATCGGCAGGTACTCCCCGAACACCAGAAGTTTGTTTTTGAAGTACATCCCTTGTACGTCGCCATCGCTGTCGAGCATCACCGCGGTGTTGTGCTTGATCGGTTCGCGGCCTTCCGGCGGGTCGGCCTCCATCGACGCGGCACCGAAGATTACCGGTGTCGAGAATCCGCGCACGGCAGCGTTCCTGTCCTGCGCCGGTGTCTTTCGATCCGCCGCGAAACCTTCCTGTGGGTTCTGCCAGGAGCCTTCCTGCGGCAGCGGTATGTGCGAAACGTAAACACTCTTCATGTCCAGCGGAAATGGATAGGCATCCGAGAATGGGATGTCGGTCAGCCCCGCAATCTGTCCGCGGCCACCCTCCAGTTGTCTGGATTTCCCACCGTCGCGTCCGTCGAGCTCCAGCACCACGCCATCATCGCCCGCCGCCAGCGCGCGGTCGGGCCCTGTTGATGTCACCGCGTTCAGTCGTCTGCGAATGCCTGTCTTGACGGTTCTGCATTTGTCGCTGCAGGCAACCGCGGTTCCGTCATCACCCACGGCCCACACCGTCTGACCGGCGTCCACGTCCCTGAGTGCCTTGTTTCCGATGTTCTCGACGGTCACTTCGTTCAAACCACGGACACGAACTATGGTGCCCTGATGACCGGCGGCGACGATTCCCGATGCCGGGGACCAGTCGATCGAAGTCAGATCGGGCAGTCCCTCGGGAACCAGGTTTATGACGCGTCCTTCGGGCTCGAATCCGAACAGGACGCCTCCGTCGCCACAGGCCACCCACCCGAACCGCTCGCTGTCCACCACTCCACGCAGCGTCTCGAATCTGTTTGTTTCAATCGTGTTCCAGGTGGCCGGAGGGAGTTTCCCGTCGGTGTCGCGCGAAGGATGGCTTCTGAAAAGAACCACGCCGTTCTCACCAACCGCCACCGCGTCCGTACCGTTTCTTCCCCAGGCCACGGCCGTCAGGTCTCGATCAGTGTCAGTCTTCTCTCTGGTCCATCTGGTGCCGTCGAAGGAGTAGATCGCGCCGGCAGGGCCGGCGGCCAGCACCGCCTTTTCTCCGCGGGCCGCGACGGACGTCAGCCCAGTCTCACGGAACAGGCTGATATCGATATCTTTTTCAGGGGTTGCGGTGTCTTCGCCGACGTGGAACAAAGAGCCGCCCGTGCTGACAGCGAGGGCACGATCAAGTGTCCGTCTGGTCATCACGCGGTACACCGGGAAGTACGAGGACTCGGGCCACACTATCAGATCGGGTGAGTGCTCCTTTTCGATGTCCCTGGAAAGATACTGATGTTTCAGGAGATTCGAGTAAAGCATCGCGAGCTGCGAGGCTCCATCGAGTGGGCTTCCGTCCGGATTCTGCGCCTCTTTTTCCCAGATGCCGACGTTCGCCTCGACAATGCCTATCTTGAACTTCGGGGCATCGGCCACGCGTCTGTCGATCTGTTCTGTCCTGATGACACCGTATGCGATAGTGACGCCAAACGCGGCGACGGCCACGATGGTTCCGATTATCGGGAACGATGTCTTCGAGATTCTCGAGGCCAGGATCGATGACATTGCGGTCGAAACCAGCACGACAAGGAAGGTGATCCCAGCCGCCCCGGTGATGTCCGCTATCTGAATGATAGTGGTGAACTTCTGCTGGCCGTTGGCGATGTACCACGGGAAGATCATCGGGAACACGAATTCAACGGCGGTGTAGACGATCGGGAAGACGAGGATCCACGGAAGGACCGGGAACTTCTTGATGATGCCTGCCGAAATTCCTGCCCCAAACGCATAGACCAGCCCTTGAACCATCACGAGCAGACATGTCAGAACCCACGACAGCCATCCCGGCATTTGCGCGAAGTCCTGCAGCATGTTGGAGATCCAGTAGAAACCGCCCAGATTGGTCAGGAAGCCTGTCACCAGGCCGATCCCGAAGGCGGCGCCGAATCCCCTGCCCCAGACGGCCAGCACGAGGCAGGCCGGACCGAACCAGCCGAGCGGGAAGATGTCGAACGTCGGGAAGCTCAAAACGATCAAGGCGGCCCCGACAATGGCCACGAGCAGCGCCACGGGAAGCGGAAGAAGCGGGGAACCTGCGGCGGTCTTTTTTCGAGTGGTTCGTGGTTTGTCTTTGTTGGACATTTCAATCCTGCAAATGTGTCATCTGACCGCGGCCCGCAGCCTGTTCAGACAGTCGTCCGCGCGCATGCCCGGGATAAGCGCCGTCTTGTGGCGTGAGGAGCGTCCCTTGAGAAGCTCGATTGAGGACGCCGGAATTCCCAGCGCATCTGCCAGCGTTTTTATAGCCTGTTCGGTCGCGCGTCCGTCTTCCGGAGGCGCGGAGACAGAGATCCTGATTCTGAGGTCGGTAGCCTCGACTACACGGCATCTACCCGCCCTGGGCCTGACCGAGAACTCGATTACCGTCCCTCGTCCGTCTTCGCTCAACATGCCTGCCAACGCGCGGGAGCTGTGCCCGGGCATTATAGCATCCCCTTTTGCGGTTTTTGATGTGTGGTGGTAATACATGTTCCGTCTTTCTGACAGGCCTCCGCCAGGGGGCGGGACGGATGATGTCCGACGACAGGAACCTACGGGAAGCCGGCAGAGGATTCGTCCTGATAACCGGTGCCAAGCTGTGGTTCCTGGTGACGGCCACGTTCACCTCCCTCGCGTTTCCGAGGCTCTTCGGCGATCCCGCGCTTTTTGGTCAGTACCGCGTCGTGTCCGGGATTCTGAACGTGGTGACCATGGTGGTCATTACCGCTTCGGTTCAGGCGGTAAGCAAGCTCGCCAGCGAGCCCGGAGCCGACCTTCGCCAGGTCAGAAGAACGTCGCTGCTGGGTCAGGCCCTGCTGTTCGGACCTGTATTTTTTATCTTTGCCGCTCTGTCGGGAGTCGTGTCGTCCCGGTTGCTCAAGGATCCCGGAATCACCGCGCCGCTTCTGATTTCTTCACTGGTCGTGGGCGCCTATGTCGTGTACGCGGCGCTGATAGGACTGCTCAACGGAACCAGGAATTTCGGGCGGCAGGCCGGAATGGATATCCTTTTTTCGACGCTGAAGACGGTGTTGATGATCCTTGCGATCGTCGCGTCCGGATCCGTAGCCCTGGCGTTCGGTGGATTCGCGGCGACCGCGCTGGTCGTGCTGGGCGTGGCCGCCTTCATAACCCATGGCGTGGTATCTCGATCACCGGCCGGTAATGTCCAGCCACGTCTTCTGTCGAGATACTTCGGATATCTGCTGCCACTTGCGGCATACGCGCTTGTCTTGAACCTGCTTCTTCAGGCCGACGTAATCTGGTTGAAGGCGTCGCTCGGAAGGGTGGTTGACGGTCTCACAGCGGCCGACGCGGCCAGTCGCGCATCCGAGGCCGCAGGGATCTATGGTGCGGCCAGGAACGTGGCCCTGCTGCCTTATCAGGCCGTTATCTCGTTGACCTTTATTGTGTTCCCGCTCGTGTCATGCGCCTCCAGTTCGGGAGATCGCGAGGGGGCATCAAGGATCGTGGGCGGTGCCTTCCGACTGGCCGCCGTGCTGTCATGGGCCGCGGTGGCTATGTTCGGCGCGGCGCCGGGCGAACTCCTCGGTCTGCTTTTTGGCGGAGACTATCGGTCTGCCGGTCCGGAACTGATGATCCTTCTGGCAGCCGGAGCCATGCTGGCTTTCATGTATGTGGCCAACGCCGTGCTCGCTTCTTCAGGTCGTCCTTTCCTGTCTGTGGTGGCGGGGCTGGCTGCGGTTCTGGTGCAGGGCGGCCTTCTTTTTGCCACTCCACGCATGTTCGGCTCGGCCGACTGGGGATTTGGCGCGGCGTTGGCGACCATGGCCGGGGCCCTGTGCGGCACATTGATAGCAGGCGGCGTGACTGCCCGGATCCATGGCGGCCGCGCCTGGGTCTGGACATTGTTTTCGTCGATGCTCGCGGCCGCGACCGCGGTCGGGGTCGTCCTCAAGTTCGCCGGCAGCCTCCCGTGGCCGCTCAGGATGCTCGCCTCGGGACTGGTGTTTGTGGTCATGCTGGTCGCGACGCGTGGAATGGGGCGGTCGGATCTGGCGGTGGTGCTGCGTGTGTTCAGGAGCCGAACCGCGAAGTGACCATGCCTGTTCTTGAGGTCAGGTCCGCGACGCAGGGTCGAACCTTTCCGGGTAGTGGACCTTCATCAGGAACAGGCCCTGTGGCGGCGCCGTCATTCCACCTTTCGTCCTGTCTCCGGATTCGAGCAGTTCCAGTACCCACTGGACATCCTTCTTTCCCTTCCCGACCTCGACCAGAGTGCCCGCGATGATCCTGACCATGTTCCGCAGGTAAGCCCTGGCCCTGATCTTGATTTCGATGATGCCATCGGCGTTTGTAGATACCGTCAGTTCGTCGACCGTGCGAATCGGATTGTCGGCGTCGCACTGGGCTGATCGAAACGCGGAAAAGTCGTGCCTGCCAATCATCACCGCGGCGGCGGACTGCATTGCGGCGACATCCAGTTCACCCCTGACGTGCCATGCGGTGCGCGCCATCAGCGGCCATCTGGTGTCACCGGTCTGGATCCGGTAGACGTACGTTTTGCCGAGCGACGAGAAACGTGAGTGGAAGTCGTCCGGCGCGTCGGATGCTGCGATAACCTGCAGGTCGGTCGGTAAAAGGCTGTTGAGACCGTAGTGGAAGGCCACGAGTGGAAGCGTGGTATCCATCTTGAAATTCACGGCCATTCCAACGGCGTGAACACCTGCGTCGGTTCTTGAGGACGAGTAAACGCGGACCGGTTCACCGGTCAGTTGTTGAAGAGCGGCCTCAAGTTCTCCCTGGACCGTCCTGTCGGTTACCTGCAATTGCCAGCCCGAGAAATCGGTTCCGTCGAATTGTATGAGCAGCCTGATGTTACGCATGTGTGCAGGCCCCTTTTGGCCGCCGGTTCGACATATGATAACCTCTGAACCGTCCCGTCGGAGTATTTCATGCTGCCAGTCGCGTCTTTTCCGGCGCCGCGCCACGTCGGCGTGCTGCTGACCCTGGCGTTCCTGGCTGTGCTGCCGGTCCTGTCTTTGAGGGCCATGGCCGGGGACGTTTTGTCGGACGCGGTAAGACCGGACGGGAAACCATGGGCTCCTGACTCCGACCGCATTTCCAGGAGCGTCTTCGAGGCCTTTGACTCATCCGCCGTACCGCCCCACATCCGCCCGGCCTTCGAGAACCTGTCTCCCGGTTCACGCCCACGCGGCTTCAGACCGTTTCTTTTCACGGGCCTGACTCTCATTGTTCTTTCAGTAGCTGGTGCCGTCTTCTGGCGCCGGCATCATCTGGCGCGTCTTATTCGCGAGGCTCGTTTCAGGCTTCCCGACGACTGGCTGCCGATGGCATTCATCCTGGCGGCGGCCCTGACCGCGAGGCTGGTTGCCGCCTGGGCGCTCGATCTGCACGGTTCGGAGTGGGGGTCGGTGGAATTGAGGCCCCATTCGAGGATTCCAGACATTCTGTTCAACGGTTACGAGGTTCTGACAAATCCGCCCCTGCTCAACTTCATCGAGCACTTCGTATTCCCGGTCAGTACCGCTCCTTTCGCCTTCAGGCTTCCGGTGGTCTTTTTCGGTCTGGCGCTGACATGGGGAGCGAGATGTGCGGGCCGGGAACTGTTTTCCCGCAGGGCCGGTCTTCTGGGCGCGGCGTTCGTGGCCCTCAACTGCGGCCTCATCATCTGGTCTGCAACGATGCGGGCCTACCTTCCGGTTATCACCCTGGTCGTGGCCGCCATCCCGGGAACCTTCCGCATGGCCTCGGGACGTGGACGGGATCGCGACGCGGTGGCGCTGGCGGTCTTCGGGGCGCTCGCGCTCTGGACGCATTATGTGGCGGCGCTGTGGCTGTTCGGGCTGTACCTGCTGGCCGCCTGGGGCCGTCGCCGCGACCCGCGTGGCCTGATTCGGATACTGGCCTCGGGACTTTTCACCTTGTTCGCATTCGCACCGCTGTTACCTTTCTTTTTTGCGGACCTCGGCTCCAAACAGGCGTCGATGCTGCCTCCAGGATATGCGTCGGACCTCCTGGCGATTGCGACCGGCCTGCCTGCCGGCCTCGGTCTGCTCGTGCCGGCCGCGCTGGTCGGAACCAGATTCTGGCGTTCTCCGGGAGCGCTCTGGCTTTCCCTTCTGGTCGGTTCGTATCTGGCCTTGAATCTGGCGACAACCGGGATCATTCATTGGGAGGTTTCCTATTCGGTCGGCCTGGGTGCGGTTGTGATGATTCTTCTCGCCGGGGCGCTTGACTCGTCTTCCCTTGCGCGTGGTCTGTCTGGTCTGGCGGCCGTCCTGCTGGCAGCCAGTTCGTTACTGGTCGCATTCGGTCCTGACGACAGTGTTGCGATCGCCGATGCGAAAAGACCATTCGTCTGGCGCTCGGTGTCGAACAGGCGGTTTGCCGACACCATCCGGAACAGTCCTGGCCGGGGAGTCGCCGGGGACGGTCGGACCGTGGTTCTCGTGACTCCGGCGTACGAGTCGGAACCGTATCTGTTTTATCTGGGGCCGGTTACTCCCGAGGAGGCCGGCGTCGAACCCGTGGTTGTCAGGAACTTCGATGAGATGCGTTTCGATACGCGTTCCGGGCCAACCCGGCCATCAACGGCCTTCACTCTGATTGGTTTCGAGCGTTACTGGTCATGGCACCTTGGCCAGTGGCCGGAACTTGAACGATTCAGGGCTCGGTTCGGTGCTTTCTGGTATGCCCGTCTTCAGCAGAACTGCGCCAACCGTACCGGATTCACTTATTCACAGTGGGATTGTGCGTGGCTGGACGCGAACTGTCGTCTTGTTGAGTCGACGGCCGAAGATGAACTATATTTGTGTGGCGATGATGGGTCTGCCGACAACGACCCGTCGTGATTCAAGCATTCGGGGTGTATCATGAAAAACTTTCGTTCTGTCCTTGTCCTGATGTCCGTCGCCGTGTGCTTGCTGCATGCACAGGCCGCGATCGCCGACAGCGACTGCGCCAGGCCATTCATAAACGAGGCCCTCGCAGGACAGGGTGCGGGATCGCTTATGGACGTGATGGATTCCGAACACGGAATCCTTGCATCGTTAGCCACAAAGGGCAGCGAGGGCCGGATCCTGGTCCTTATGACGGCGGTACAGGGCGACCTGAACACCTTTCAGAGCGTCTGGGGGCGCAAGGGCGTGTCCTCGCTGACCGCCGATGAATCCGCGTGGCTGGGCGGCGTCCTGAAGGCGCTTGACGCGAACAAGCAGTTCATGACCTGTCCCGGCCTGGCTTCGGACACGGCTCCGACCACCGAACAGGCCAATTCGTTGATGGCGGGATGGTGGAAGGAGCTCAACAGGGTCAAGTCGGCCAGTGAATCCCGCGGGCCGATGGTGGTTCTGATCGTTCTGGCGGTCGCGGTTCTGTTTGGAGCCGTTGTCGTGCTTCTGGTGATCCGACGTGTCAGGGCGGGCAGAACCCGTGCTGGCGGGACAGAACCTGAGGTGGTCGAGGCGGTAACTCCCGCGGTAGCGGACGAGCCGCGTGAAATCAGTCCGGAAGAAGAAAACCAGGAAGTAATCTAGTCCTGCCGCCGCCGTCTCGCCATCAGCATAACCAGCAATGGAAGCATCAGGATGGGCCAGGGTGCGGGTATGCCTGGCCCGGCAGAGCATCCCGAGCCGTTGCCTTCGTTCCAGCCGGCAAGGTCGCGTCCAGATGTCGCGTCAGCTAACGCCGCCGCGTCTTCGCCAGGTTCCCAGACGTCCCGATCGACCGTCCCGGTATCCTCGGGCGGAGGTGTCCAGGTCGAACATTTTTCGATGGCGCCGGCGTTGTCGACCCCGCCTATTCCGAGGCACGAGACGCAGTTCAGATAGGTTTTGCTGGTCTTGTCCGGGTCGCAGAAGAATCCGGGATCACATTCGGAATGCCTGGTGCATTTGTGCTGGAAGGTGAAGATCGTCCCCTTGTCGGCGACGGCAAAGCCCCGGTACTGGTCCACGAAGACCGCGTCAATCGGACGGGGAGTCGTCGGCACGGTTCCTCCGCCCATCATGTCCATCTGAATCTGGTCCAGGAACGGAACGGTCGACCAGCTGGCGCCGCCATCGTCCGTGGACATCATCGTCAGATAGAAGTACTTGGGCGGCGTTCCACCGCTGCTGCCGCCTTCGGCCACGAAGGACGCGCCGACCGCACGTCCGCGGACAGCGCCTTCGTCGTCCTTCCAGAACGTCGTTCCCGCCACTTCGGAGAAAAGGATCGGCTGCGTGAACATGCTGGTCAGTGTGCCGATCTGCATATTCGCTTCAAGATCGCTCCAGGTCGCGCCGCCATCGGTTGTCTTGAGGATCTTCACCACGACCGACATCGACTTGGTAGCGTCCCAGCCGACCAGCGTCAGGAATCCGGTTTCCGCATCGACCATGTCGATTCGGCGGGGCAGCCAGCCTCCCTCGAAGGACAGGGGATAGGTCTTTCCCATCATTTCGACCATGTGAACAGGGTCCTCGGAAGGCATGCTGACGGTGCCTTTTTGAGACCAGTTCCGGCCGCCGTCGGTGGTTCCGAACACCCGGGTCGAATAGTAGAACTGCTTTGTGGTCTCGTTTCCTTCGTAATCGCTTTCGGTTATCTCCTCGCCTTCGACGGCCACGGCCCATCCCAGGTTGCGCGAAAGCCAGTGCATGGCCACGAACGAGGCGGCAGCCGAAGGGTGTTCTTCCGAGGGATCGTTTTTGATGATCGCGGGCGTGAACTGGATCGGGCCTTCGTTACCGGCCAGCTCGAACAGGTAGATCGTTCCACTGGAGGCGCCGGCCACGCCGTGTGAGGCGTCGAACATGTGAAGGCAGTCCAGGGAGTCCGATTTGTCCGCTGCCATGGGCGCGTCGAATTCGTGGTCGAACTTCTCGCCCTCGGATGAGAGGCCGAGCGATTCACCACAGGCGACCCAGACCGATGGCTTGTTCTGGAAGAGACCGGGATAGACCGCGTCGATGTCGGCCATGGTGCACATCGGGTCGCCGCTGAGCGCGCTGGATGCTAGTGCGGAGCCGGTGAGTATGTCCTGGACGTTGGCGCCACCGTCCTGACTGCGGAAGGCCCGTGGGCCCATTTTCGCGATATCTTCCATTCCCGTCGGAACGTACATGCCACCCAGAAAGAGCCACTCGGTCTCGGGATTGATCCGTACGCTGTCGACGGCGAAATACATGTTGTTCGTGCTTGAATTGGTGCCGAGCGGGAAACTGTACGACCAGCCCGGCACGTCGTCGATCGCGGTCGCGCTGGCAGCCGTTGCCGGCATGGCAATGGGCGTTATGACGGCCAAGGTCAGAATGTTCAATACCGTGAGTCGCAGTCTGCGTGAATGCTTCATTCCGGTTGTCCTCGCAATGACACTGTTCCGGTGCTCAGATTAGCTGATGGGAGTTACAAAATCCAGATGTCGAACCAGTGGGGTATTCTGATCGTGGAGCTGGGCGTGGCACGTATGGCCGGGCTGGCGTGTCGTCCGGCCGCGCGTAGAAGGCAAAACCGTCGGTTTCGTTTATAATCGCGTCGCATCGCGGTCGGCGTGGTCCATGGGACCGGCCGGACGACAAGGTGATCCTGATTCAACCTGGAGCTTGATTGATGACCCCCGAGGACAGTGTTTACGATTTTTCCGCGGTAGAACGGAAGTGGCAGCGGTACTGGCTGGAGAACAAGACCTTTCATGCCGACGACGAGTCGTCGAAGCCGAAGTTCTATATTCTTGATATGTTCCCGTATCCATCGGGAGCGGGACTGCACGTCGGCCACCCGGAAGGCTACACCGCGACCGACATTCTCGCTCGTTACAAGAAGATGCGCGGGTTCGAGGTCCTTCATCCGATGGGGTGGGATTCGTTCGGCCTTCCCGCCGAGCAGTATGCGCTCAAGACCGGTATCCATCCCGAGATCACGACGAGGGGGAACATCGACAACTTCCGTCGGCAGATCCAGATGCTGGGGCTCGGGTACGACTGGGACCGCGAGATTGCCACGTCCGACAGCTCCTATTATCGATGGACCCAATGGATATTTCTGAAGCTGTACGAACACGGCCTGGCGTATCAGACCGAGATTCCAGTCAATTACTGTCCCGCGCTCGGCACGGTGCTCGCCGACGAGGAGGTCGTCGACGGAAAGTCCGAGCGTGGCGGGTATCCGGTCGAACGTCGGCCGATGCGTCAGTGGATGCTGAAGATCACCGCGTACGCGGACAAGCTGCTGGCCGGTCTCGACGACCTGGAGTGGCCCGAGTCCATCAAGGAAATGCAGCGCAACTGGATCGGCCGGTCCGAGGGCGCCGAGGTCGATTTCGAGGTTTCGGGCACTGACCGCAAGTTGCGCGTGTTCACGACGCGTCCAGACACCCTTTTCGGCGTCACGTTCATGGTCGTCGCGCCCGAGCATCCGCTGCTGGAAACGATCACGACCCCGGAACGGCGTGAAGATGTCGAGGCTTACGTCAG
Source organism: uncultured Anaeromyxobacteraceae bacterium (assembly GCA_964573455.1). Lineage (GTDB taxonomy): Bacteria > Myxococcota_A > UBA9042 > DTJE01 > DTJE01 > JAGOFO01. The sequence goes on from CAZNJW010000025.1 coordinate 11,595, forward strand.
GCGTGCCGGCACGATGTCCGACATCGACCGTACCGACGCCACACGCGAGAAGACAGGTGTCTTCACCGGTTCGATGGCGGTGAATCCGCTCAGCGGTGAACCTGTCCCGATCTGGGTCGCCGACTATGTGCTGTCGACTTATGGAACCGGGGCGATTATGGCGGTTCCCGGCCATGACGAGCGCGACTACGAGTTTGCCGTCAAGTTCGGTCTGGATGTCCGCGAGGTGGTGTCGCCGGACGGCGAACCGCACGGTCGTGGTGAACAGGCATTCACGGATTATGGGATCGCGATCAATTCCGGAAAGTACTCCGGCATGGAGACTGCCCGGATGAAGGCTGCCGTGATAGCGGATCTGAGCGCGGCCGGAATCGGCAAGGCATCGGTTCAGTACCGCCTGCGTGACTGGGTATTCTCGCGTCAGAGATACTGGGGCGAGCCCTTCCCGCTTGTACACATGGACGACGGCACGATTCGCGCCCTGCCCGAAAAAGACCTGCCGGTGACACTTCCCGAGGTGAAATCCTACGAGGTCGCCGGTAACGGAGAGTCGCCGCTGGCCAAGATGGAGGACTGGGTTCGGTGGGTAGACCCCGAGACCGGCATGAAGGGGAAGCGCGAGACCCACACGATGCCTCAATGGGCCGGGTCCTGCTGGTACTACCTCAGGTACCTGGATCCGCATAACAACGAGCGTCTGGTCGATCCCGAAAAGGAAAGGAAGTGGATGCCGGTCGACCTGTACGTGGGCGGTGCCGAGCACGCGGTCCTGCACTTGATGTACGCCAGGTTCTGGCACCATTTCCTGTACGACATCGGGGTCGTGTCCACGCCCGAGCCTTTCAGAAGGCTGGTCAACCAGGGGCTGATCCTGGGCGAGGATGGCCAGAAGATGTCGAAGTCACGCGGCAACGTGATCAATCCGGACGATGTCGTGTCCGAGTTCGGCTCGGACGCGATGCGCCTTTACGAGATGTTCATGGGGCCGCTCGAGGTGGTAAAGCCGTGGACCACGCGCGGCGTGGTCGGCACGAAGCGTTTCCTGGACAGGACGTGGCGCTACTGCTCCGAAGGGCTTGACGACGGCGTTCCTCCGGCCGATCTCTTAAGGACCCTGCATCAGACGATCAGGAAGGTGACCGAGGACATCGAGAAGATCAGGTACAACACCGCCCTGGCTCAGATGATGACCCTTCTCAACGAGGCGGGAAAGGCTCCGGCAAGGTATCGCGCGGTTGCCGAGGTTATGGTCAGATTGCTGTCCCCGTTCGCCCCTCATATATGCGAGGAGCTCTGGGAGAGCATGGGATACGCGCCGTCTGTCTGTACCCAGCCGTGGCCTGAGTTCGACGAGAGCCTGTGCGTTCAGGACTCGGTGGAGATAGGCGTGCTCGTGAACGGTCGCGTGCGTGGAACCGTGTCGGTGACGGCCTGCATGGACGAGGATACGGTCAAGGCGCTCGCGCTCGCGAATGAGAACGTTACAAAACACCTTGAGGGGTTGACGATCAGGAAGATGATCGTGGTCCCGGGAAAGGTCGTGAATATAGTTGCGGGGTGATGCCGCCTCGAGGTGATGCGGCCTGACGGGCCGGCTTGAAAGGAGTTTGCCGATGATTGTTGATCTGCATGTATGCATTCCCGCTTCGATGACCGATGAGGTGATCGGACGGGTACTGGAATCCTGTCGCGCGGCAGGCCTGGACGGTGCCTGTCTGGTCGGTATCGACGCCGTTCCTCCCGTGGAACGAATCACCGCGCTTGCCGGCGGTTTTCCTGTGTTTTTCGGGGTGGAACTGTCTGTTCCCCGGGGAAGACTGGTGTGGATTCCAGAGGACCCGGCCAGATTTGAGGCGGGATTGCCGGTCGGCCGCTCTCTGGAAGAGGTCATCGCGTTCTTCAAGGATAACGGCGGCATCATGTTCGCCGCCCATCCATACGATCGCAGCGATGGGTCTTCGTTCGCGGACGGTGCATATGACCTGGACGACATCTCCGGTATCGAGGTCGTAAATGCGGGGCGGGATCCCTACCGCAACAACATGGCGCAGGATGTCGTGTTTCAACTGAAGCTGCGGGGCTTCGGCGGCACTGGGCGCAGGGAACCGGGACCCGGCGAGATCGGGGCGGCGGCAACGCTGATTCTCGACGATGTGTCGTCACAGGCAGATCTGGTCAGACAGCTTGGAAAGGAAGACTGCTGGGCTCTGGAGTTTTTGAGCGACCCGTCGCAATTCGGCCCCGAGGGCGAATCCGACCATGGTTCCGGTGACAGGCAGAGGCCGTCACGTCAGGACGGCCCGAGGCGACAGGACGGCCCGAGGCGACAGGACGGACCGAGGCGACAGGAAGGCCGTGGCGGTCGGGGCAGGGGTGGCAGCTCCAGGGGTGGCCAGGGTCGTCCGGGTGGCGAATCCGGTTCTACCGGAGGCAGGTGATTGCCTGCGAAGCGGGGGGAAATGCAGACGCTTTCCATAGTCATTCCGGTGTACAACGAGAGGCGCACGCTCCTGTCCCTTCTGACACGTGTTCTGAACGTGGACCTGCGGGGGATGAGGAAGGAGCTGATCCTGGTCGACGATTGTTCGACAGACGGGACCAGGGACCTGATCCGGGGGCTCGAGGACGGTGGGTGGCGTGAACGGATGCGGGCCGCGGGGGTCGGCGCCGACAGGATACGCGAGGCGTCTCTCAAGGTGCTGTACCACGAAGTGAACCGTGGCAAGGGTGCCGCGCTCAGGACCGGGTTCGGAGCGGTCGATGGCGACTTCGTGATCATACAGGACGCCGACCTTGAATATGACCCGGAGGAGTACCCCAGATTGCTCGTACCGTTGCTCGACGGGCGCGCGGACGTGGTCTACGGTTCGCGTTTCGCCGGCGAGACCAGGCGCGTGCTTCTGTTCTGGCACTCGGTCGGCAACCAGTTCCTGACCTTCCTTTCGAACATGCTGACCGACCTGAACCTGACGGACATGGAGACCTGCTACAAGGTGTTCAGGGCAGACGTCATCAAGGGGTTGAATCTGAAATCCGAGAGGTTCGGGATCGAGCCGGAGATGACCGCGAAGCTGGCCAAGATGCGCTACCGCATTTACGAGGTGCCGATCACCTACAGCGGCCGTTCATACGCCGAGGGAAAGAAGATCGGCATGAAGGACGGTTTCGAGGCGCTGTTCAGCATCATCAGGTACTCTCTTCTGGACAGTGACTACGTCAAGGGCGGCGTGGTTGAGGAGACGCTGTCCAAGATGAACGCGCTGGAGAAGTTCAACCAGTACCTCTTCGACTCCATTGCGAAGTGGTGCGGTTCGCGAATCCTCGAGGCCGGCGCCGGCACGGGCAACATCACCAGGTTTCTGCTGGCGAAGGGCGAGGTGATGGCGACAGACTGCAATCCGGACAGCGTCGCCCGGCTGAATGCTCAGTTCGGCGCGTATGACGGATTCGAAGCGACCACCTGGGACATTGCGCAGGAGCCTCCTTCAGGTTTCCTGGAACATGGTTACGACACGATAGTCTGCCTGAACGTGCTCGAACACGTGGATGACCATGAGCAGGCGCTGATAAACATGCGCCGTATCCTTGAGGCAAGACAGGGGCGTCTGCTCCTGCTTGTGCCGGCCTACCAGTCGCTCTATTCGGACCTTGACAGGAATCTCGGTCACTTCCGGCGATACGAGGCTGACGAGCTGAAGAGTCTGCTGGAACGCACCGGATGGGCCGTCGAGGAATCATTTCGCCTGAACATGGCCGGCGTCCTGGGTTGGTTTGTAAACGGTCCGGTTTTGAAGCGCCAGCGTCTCCCGACAGGCCAGCTCGGTCTTTACGAGATGCTCTCCCCTCTTCTGCTGGGCGCTGAGAAGCGTCTGCCGATGCGTCCGCTTGGACTCTCGATCGTCTGCATCGCACACCCGGCCCGCACGGTTTCCTGACACCGCCAATCTGGTCGAACATCTTGAACCCGTCACCGAATTCGGGCATTGTTGTCCGGTATTAGCTGGAGGACTACATGGATCTATCGGTTGATGTTGTAATCAGACTCAGGATGAGCGCCCACGATGCCCACTACGGCGGGGATCTGGTGGATGGCGCAAGGATGCTGGGGTTGTTCGGGGATGTTGCCACGGAACTCCTGATTCGGTTCGACGGGGACGAGGGACTGTTCAGGGCCTACGATGCGGTGGAGTTCCTTGCGCCGGTCTATGCCGGAGACTACATCGAGGCACGGGGACGCATCACGAAGGCCGGCAGGACGTCGCGCGCCATGCAGTTCGAGGCGTTCAAGGTAATCGCGGCGTCCCGCGATCCGGCCACGCCAAGCGCAGCAGACGTGCTGGAGCAGCCGCTGCTGGTCTGCAGGGCCTCCGGCACATGCGTGGTGCCCATGGAGTTCCAGCGATCCGTCCGGAAGGAGGTTTGACATGTCCCGGGAACCACTGGTGATCACGGCCGCGATCTGCGGCGCGGAGACGATGAAGTCCCAGAATCCGGCGGTCCCCTACTCCGCCGCGGAGCTGGCGGCCGAGGCGGCCAGGTGTTTCGAGGAGGGCGCGCGGGTCATTCATCTGCACGTCCGCCGGCCCGACGGCACCCCTACACAGGATCGCGAGACGTTTGCCGAGGCGATATCGGCGATCAGGGCCGCCGCGCCCGACGTGATCATCCAGACTTCGACCGGCGGGGCGGTCGGCATGACAGTTGACGAGAGGACGCAGCCGCTCGATCTGAAGCCGGAGTTCTGCACTCTGACGACCGGGACGTGCAACTTCGGCGACGAGGTGTTCGAGAATACGTTCCCGATGATCAGGTCGATCGCGTCCAAGGCGGTCGCGAACGGCGTCAGGATGGAGATTGAGGCGTTCGACGCGGGTTTTGTTGATAACGCACTGAGGCTCGCGAAAGAAGGCGTCATCCCCGAACCGCTGCACTTCGACTTCGTTCTCGGGGTTCCCGGCGCGATGACCGGAACCGACGACAGGCTTGATTTCATGAGTTCGATTATCCCGCCGGGGGCCACCTGGATGGTTGCCGGCGTCGGCAGGTTCGAACTGTCCCTGGCGAGGGCCGCGATCGCGCGTGGCGGGCATGTGCGCGTCGGCCTCGAGGACAACACCTTCATGAGCAGGGGCGTGCTTGCCAAAGGTTCCTGGGAGCTGGTTGCCGAGGTCAGGAAGATGGCGGTTCAGGCCGGCGTTGAACTGGCAACCCCGGACGAGGCACGCCGGATTCTTGCCATTCCCCGCAGATAACAGGACCAGATCACTTCAGCGATCAGGTTGTGTCGTTCTTCTGCCTGTTCGGATACCGATCAGAAACGTCAAGGTCACGGAAAACAACAACAACAAAGATGTGGCCGCTGGTCTGCCGGAGGTGGAGCAGCCATTGCCGGCGACTACTGTTCCAAGGTCGGTGGAGTCGTTATCCGCGGCGGTTTCGCCCAGATGGCCGGCCTCCGCTGGAGAATCGGAATCCGCGGCGCCGTCCCTGGCCGTCGACGAGTCGTGCGGTTCTGACATGTCGTTACTGGTCGGAAGATCGGAAGCGGTATCCTGGAAACCGGAGTCCGGTTCCACCACGTCGGCGGTGACGTGCTCGACCATCTCGGCCACGTCGCCGGCGGTCTCGCTGTCGAATTCCGCCGATTCGACGAATTCCGGAGGTCCCTCGGGGTCGTCGGAGGTCTCCGGCAGCACGCAGTAGTCGATGCAGTTCCAGCCCGGTCCGTCGGTGTTCTGGCCGCTCCGGTTCTTAAACGCATCTTTGAGATACTCAAACGATTCGTCCACCACAAAGATCAGACCATGTTCGACGAATTCCGTCTCAAGCTCGATGTTCCTGGCGCCGGCCAGCATGGAGCCTTCCTGCGGGATGATGATCTCGTCGTATTCGCTCCAGATCGATGTGTACAGCACGTCCCCGGGCGTTTCGTCGCAGTCGTTGACCGCCACGAGGGTCAAATTCTCCGTCCAGCCTTCCTCGCCCTTCCCGATGCACATCTCTTCCGCCCCGCAGGAAACAAGATCAACACAGGCAATCCTGGTGCCGTGCACCGCGATTGCAAGGCCGACGAAGCTCTCGACCTTGTTGACCCCGCAAAAGAAGCGCAGGTAGTACATCGTGTTCAGTCCGCCTTCGGAGTGGGCCACGATGTTGATCTTGTCGAATCCTGTGGCGGAGCGGAGTTCGTCGACCCATGCGGAGATCTCGCGAGCGTGGTCCGGGTCGCAACCCGTCGTGTCGGCGAATTGCGGTGCGTACACGTATTCCTCGGGCCATCCGTCATCGATCAGCCTGTTTCTGAAGTTGCTCCATGTGACCCAGCCCGCCGCCGGCACCGGGAAGTAGCCATGAACCATCAGAACCGGTGTTCGCGTGTAGTCGGGTTCGGCCGCGCGCGCCATGTTCAAGGACATGGTCGCGGCCAGCACAAGAAGGGCGACCGGCAGGCGTTTCTGCATGTCACTTGCCGTTGGTGATTCGAAGCTCGTAATCGGTCTGCGCGCAGGTCGTGGCGGTGCCTTCGGTGCGGTAGACCTTGATGTAGAAGGCCTTGGAGTCGTCGCCGCATTCACGGATGTTGTATGGGTTCGTCGCGCCGGTGCAGTTCGCCGCTGCGCCGCAGCACTCGTTCAGGTCGGAACCGGCTCCAGGGTCGCAGCGATCGGGCGAGCAGCAGGTCCAGTGGTTGCCCGTCGCGTTGATGCAATCGCCCTGTCCCGTCTGATCCACCTTGTTGTCGCCGGAAACATCGTAGACATATTGATCCGCGCCGTCAGCGCATGATTGTGGCTGCGAACAGCTTCCGACGTGGACGTTGACGGAAAGCGAACCGTCTGTCGGGCGCACGAGCCAGGCACGCAGCTTGAAGGCGTCATCGCCCGGGTCCGTGAGAGTACCGGAGTCGGGCAGGTCGGTCGCGGAGATCTTGTACCAGTCAACATCGGAGTCCGGGACGATGCGACCTGTCCTGATGATCGAGGTCGAAGTGGGACTGTCCGTGAGGGCGCCGAGATCGAGGGCCTCAGTGCATTTGTTGTGACTGTTGTCGTTTGCGTCCTGGGCGCACTCACATCCGTCCGTCGCTGAGTTGTTCACGTCGAACCAGCCTGCCGCGCATCCCGACACCTGACAGGAACCGGACATGCAGATGATTCCCGAGTGGAGCGTCTCGTCCTGCGGGCAGATTTCGGACGGGTTCTCGTCCGTGGCTCCGGAGCAGTTGTCGTCGATGTTGTTACACGTCTCGACCTGATTCGGGTGGACGGCGAACACGTTATCCTTGCAGTCGCCTCCGACAGCCACCTTATACGTTGAGTCCGGGTTGCAGAGGCACGCGCTCTGGCCGGTCGCTCCGTATCCGTCGCCGTCCTGGTCGATGAAGTAGTTCTGGCAGCCGCTCGCGTTCTGGGTGTCCTGAACGCCGTCGCAGTTGTCGTCCTTCTCGTTGTTGCAGATCTCGACACCGACGGGTTTGACCGTGTTATCGAAATCGTCGCAGTCGTTAGTGGCTGTCGCACGGTACATGTCCAGTCCGACGCAGAGGCAGAGCGTGTCGGCCGTTCCGTAACCGTCGTTGTCGAAGTCGTAGTAGTACGAGGTGCAGCCTATCGATCCAACGTCGTTCTGGGAGCCGGTGCAGTCGTTGTCCTTGCCGTCGAAGCAGATTTCCTTGATGCCGGGGTTCACGGCCGGACTGTTGTCGTCACAGTCGCCGGAGAATCGGGCCGAGTACAGACCGGACGAGGCGCAGTAACACTTGAAGTCGTTCGTACCGTAGTTGTCCGCGTCATTGTCGTAGTAGAAGTTGATGCAGTTCAAGGCGTTCTCGTCGTTCTCGGAGCCGTTGCAGTTGTCGTCGAGGCCGTTGCTGCACAGTTCCTGCACGCCCGGGTTGCGGTTGCGGTTGTTGTCGTCGCAGTCGCCGCCGCGGACCGCGCGGTACTTGCCGTCCGCCTTGCACAGACATCTGAAGTCCGAGCTGCCGTAACCGTCGTCGTCATTGTCGTAGTAGTACGTCGAGCAGCCGACCGCGGCGCCCTCGTCAGTCAGTCCGTCACAGTCGTCGTCGATCTGGTTGCCACAGCGTTCAGCCGAGTTGTGGCTGATGTCCGGGTTGTAGGGTTCACAGTCCGGGAAGGCGGGGGTCGGACAATTGTGGCCGGCCTGCGGGTCGTCGTCCCCGTCGATGTCGCAGTCGCAGGCATCGCCGATGAAGTCGATGTCGAGGTCGTCCTGGAGCGGGTTGGCGACCATCGGGCAGTTGTCGGGCAGTCCCTCGAACACGCACGGAATCTGGTCCTGATCGGCGCCGGCGTTGATTACGTCGTCATTGTCCGCGTCGCAGTCGCACACGTCGCCGATACCATCTATATCCATGTCTTCCTGGAGCGGGTTCGGGTCCCACTGACAGTTGTCGTCTTCGTTGACGATCCCGTCGCCGTCATAGTCGTTGTCGCAGTCCATCGGATCCTGATCCGGGTTCGGCGTGAACGGGCAGTTATCCTCGGGGTCGACAAACGGGCAGCCCGGGTTGTTGTTGAACACTCCGTCGTCGTCGATGTCGCAGTCGCATGCATCGCCGATTTTGTCGTGGTCGATGTCGCGCTGGTTCAGATTGGTCACCAGCACGCAGTTGTCGGGGGTAGCGACCTCCGGGCAGTTCGGGTTGTTGTTCGCCACTGTGTCGGAGTCCGCGTCACAGTCGCAGGCGTCGCCCTTGTTGTTTGAGTTGTTGTCGAGCTGATCGATGTTTTCGACGTACAGGCAGTTATCCGGCGACACGACCGGGCAGTTCGGGTTGTTGTTGGCGATTCCGTCATCGTCGATGTCGCAGTCGCACACGTCGCCGCGGGCGTCGCCGTCGGTGTTCTCCTGACCGGCGTTGCTGACCGCCGGGCAGTTGTCCTCGTTGACGGTACACTGGCCGCCCAGCATATCGAGCATGGCGGCGTTGAGCTTTCCGTCGCCGTCCTTGTCGCAGTCGCAGGCATCGCCGAACTCGTCGCCGTCGATGTTCGCCTGGTCGGAGTTTTTGACCAGCCTGCAGTTGTCGGCCACGTCCGGGATTCCGTCATTGTCGTCGTCGGGGTCGCAGGCATCGCCCATGATCTCGGACGGTCCGTCTTCGTCGTCGATATCGTTGTTTTCCTGGGCGGGGTTCTTTTTGTACGGGCAGTTGTCGAGGGCGTTCGAGATGCCGTCGCCATCGATGTCGGGGTCGACGCAGTTCGCGATCCCGTCGGTGTCGTCGTCAGGGAAACCGTCGTCCGTGAGACCGTCGCAATCCTCGTCGGCGCCGTTGCATATTTCGGGCTGAGCCTGGGTTCCCTGGCAGGTGCCGTAGACGCCGCTTGCCTGGCAAACCGACTTGCCGACGCAGGTTCCGAAGCTGTTGACAAGGTCGCACGGCATGTCGGGCACATCCTCGTCGGTCGTGCCGTCGCAATCGTCGTCGATCTTGTTGCACGCCTCGGCCGAGGCCGGCATTGCCTTGCCCGCGGCCGGGGTACACTGGGTGGCGCAGGTTCTGGTGCCGTAGCATCGTCCGAATTCGTTCTCGTCGTAGCATTCGGTAAGTTTGCCGACGAACTGGTCCGAGCAGGGGCACACGTTGTCGATCGGCATGCACTGTTTGACGAAGTCGCCGTTGAACGGAATGTCCTCGCAGGAGAAGCCTGACGGGCAGTCAGTGTCGTGCACGCACTCGGCGCTGCAGAAACTGCCTTCGGGCCCGAACTCGACGCACAGGTAGAGCGTGTCGCCTGCCATGGCAGGAGTGCAGTCCTTGCTGGCGTCCATGCATGGTTTGCAGAGGTTCGGGAACGGGTACACGCATCCGTAGATCGGTTCGGAACCGGTGGTGATATTCTCGCAGGACCAGCCCTGCGGGCATTCGCTGCCGATGAGGTCGCAGTAGATCGAGCAGACCGAACCGTTCAGAGTCTCGACGCACAGGTTGGAGTCGCAGTCGGCCGGACCCTCGCAGGCGCACAAGGCACCGCCGGGGCAGTTCATCGCGATATCCTCGCCAGCATCCTCGGCGTCCCGTGCGATGGTGTCATCGGGATCGAGCGTGTCGGCGTCGCGATCCACAATTTCAAGGGCGTCCTCTACGGCCACGTCGTTCGTGACGGTGTCGCTTTCAGCCGTTTCGACAATATCCCTGCCCGTTTGCGTGTCCTCGTCGGGCTTGGGATCGCCGCATGAAAGCGCAGCGAGAGCCGCAGCTGTCGCAATGGCACACACAGAAAGGGAGAATCGGCAATTCATCGGACGCCTCCATAATTCCGGATCCGGCTGCAACCGTCGCGCCGGTCAGGGCAAAAATCCAGAGTATGGTACAGTAATACATGGATATATTTCAATCTTGAACACGCACGCTCAATCGATTCAAACCAGTCTGGCTGAGCATGGCCCATGACGTGACAAAGTGGACGGGAGGTTGACCCTGCCGCCGAATTTCCGTGTATCTCGAAGTTACGACAACATGTTATGTTAAGCCGGTTGGGTGCTTACGGTCTTTCTGGGCGTTTGAAAGGGATTATTCCGGGGTGAAAAATGGGGAACAGACTTAAAGAACTTCGGATGGGCGGCGTCAGGGTCGCGGCCTGGCTGACGGCCTTTGCGGCGGCGACGCTGGCCACGTCGGCCGTGGCCGGCGAGTCGGCAGGCGCCGGCGTGATCAGCCTCGCCCCAATCGACTGGATCATCATCGGCCTTTACTTTGTCGCGATCGTGGGAATTGGCCTTTATCTGCGCAAGTTCACCAGGACCGGCGAAGACTTCTTCATGGGCGGGCGCAGGAACTCGTCCTGGGTGGCAGGCCTTGCGTTCCTGTCGGCGAACCTCGGGGCGCTCGAGATCCTTGGCTGGACCGGCGGTACCATGAAGTACGGCATGTTCGTGTCGCATTGGTACTGGCTCGGCGCGATCCCGGCCATGTTGTTCCTCGGGCTCTACATGATGCCCTTTTATTACAGTTCCAAGATTCATTCGGTACCGGGATACCTGAAGTTGCGCTTCGACGAGCGGACAAGGCTGCTCAACGCCTTCTCCTTCGCCGTGATGACGCTGCTGATGTCGGGCATCAATCTGTATCTGATGGCGCTGGTCTTCAACGTTCTTCTGGGATGGGACTGGCACGTCTCGATGTGGGTCTCGGCCGCCGCCATCGGGTGCTACATCACCCTTGGTGGACTGATGAGCGCCATCTTCACCGAGATCGTTCAGTTCTTCCTGATTTGGGCCGGACTGTTCCTGGTCACCATTCTGGGCGTGGCCGATCTTGGCGGTCCGTCGCAGGTCTTCGCCAATCTGGACGCCAACATGACGACGCTGTGGCAGACGACCGCGAGCGCCGCGGACAACGGGATGGGCGTGACATGGATGGGCCTGATCATGGGCCTCGGATTCGTGCTCTCGTTCGGTTACTGGACCACGGACTTCCTGGTTGTCCAGCGCGCCTTCTCGTCCAAGGATCTGCGCTCGGCACGCCTGACCCCGATCACGGCCTCGTTCTTCAAGATGGCCCTGCCGTTCATCGTGGTCGGCGCCGGTCTCGTCGCGCTGCAGCTCACGAAGAACGCGTCCGGCTTCGAGATCCTGCCTCACCCGACCACCGGCAAACCCTGGTACGACTCGGCTCTGCCGATGCTGATCGCCAGGTACTACCCGGTCGGTCTGGTCGGACTGGGAATAACGGCGCTTCTGGCTGGTTTCATGGCCGGACAGGCGGGCAACGTCAGCGCGTTCAACACGGTCTGGACGTACGATATCTACAAGGCGGTCATCAACAAAAAGGCCTCGGACGCACACCTCGTCTGGGTCGGCCGCGTAACCACCATCATCGGCATTCTGCTTTCGGTCGCGACCGCCTACGTCGCCAAGCAGTTCGACACGATCATGGACTACATCCAGGCGATCTTCTCGTGGGTGAACGCGCCCCTTTTCGCGACGATGCTCCTTGGCATGTTCTGGAAGCGCACGACCAGCAAGGGCGCCTTCTGGGGCCTGATCTGCGGCATGGTGGTCTCGTTCGGCATCTGGCTGCTCTTCTACGTCGATGCCAGGTATGTGTTCCTGGATGGCTCGCCGATCGCCAACCCCACATTCGCCAGCATCCTGACGCTTGCCGAGAATCCCAGTGAGATGACCCGCAACCTCTGGCAGGCCGTCTGGGGGTGGGTGCTCTGCTTCGGGGTCACGCTGATCATCAGCCTGTTCACCACGCCGAAACCGGATTCCGAGCTTGTCGGTCTGGTGAAGGGATTGACCGTCGAAGACGACGGCTCGGTCAAGGTGGCGTGGTATGGCCGGCCCGGATTCTGGGCGATCGTGTCGCTGGCGGTGCTGATATTCCTGAACATCATGTTCTGGTAGAGCGGAGGTGTGCGAAATGGGTACTGAAGCCAACGGTAACTGCAACGACAGGGAAGGCCGCCTTCCCCTCCCGATATGGTTTTTCGTCGGTGTAATCCTCCTCGTTTACGGCCTGCTCGTGATAGTTGGCCAGGCCTTCGACAAGGGCACCCACGCGGCGCAGATCGGTCAGCCAGGCTACTGGTGGGGAGCGATCCTCATGGGCGCCGGCGCGTTATTCACCGCCGTGGGGCTTGTTGTCCATCGAAAGCAGCGTTGTTGAGTGTCTCCCGGTCCGTCAGGTCCAGACGGAGGCCATGGTGATTTCATGAGAAAGGTGTCGACAAGGCGGCCGTCTTTTTCCGAGGTCGCGTTCGATTCGGCTATCGCGTGGCCGGAGGGAGAGCGCTGGAACGTGCTTTGCGGTGATGAGGGGCATTGGCGGTGCGGCGTGTTCAGTCCGCCTCAGAGCAATGTCACCCAGATCGACGAACTGGAGTGGCACGACTGCCCCGAGCTGTTCCTATTGTTGTCCGGTCAGGTAACGCTGGTTCTTTCGGACAACGCCGGCGGGGTTCGCGAATTGTCGCTTGAGCCGGGCCGTCCGGTGCTGGTCTCATCTCCCCATTCGGCGTATTGTCCAGCCGGATCGCATTCCGGCGTCTGCTTCGTGGTGGAACGTGACGAGTTCGAGACCGAGTATCGCGAAATTCAAGAATGGAAGTGACTTCTCTCCTGAAGGATCTTGCCAGATGACAGACAGTAACCTGATCGATCGGGTGTCCAGTGCGTTCAGGAGTACCTTCGGGCGTGAACCCGCGGCATGGTCCGATGCCGGTGGCAGGGTGAACATCATCGGTGAACACACCGACTATCATGACGGCTTCGTGCTGCCCTCCGCCATCGACTTACGGACCTGCGCGGTGGGCGCGCCCCGCGATGACGGCATCCTCAGGATCCTGGCAGTGGATGTGGGCGCCACGGTCGAGGTCGACGTTTCCGATTTCGGACCTTTTGACGTCGTGGACTGGCGTTCGTACACATGCGGGCCTTTCTGGGCGTGGCGCGAGTCCGGTTTCGCGCTCGGCGGTGCTGACGTGGCGGTTGGAGGCGACGTTCCCCAGGGTGGCGGCCTTTCGTCTTCGGCTGCGATGGAGGTGTCGCTTCTGGGAATCGCGGCGACGCTTTCGGGCGCCACACCTTCCTGTGCCCAACTGGCGACCATCGCGCGGATGGCTGAAAACCGTTTCTGCAGGGTGCCATGCGGGATAATGGATCAGATGGCAAGTGCCTGCGGGCAGGCGGGGAAGGCGCTGTTGATGGACTGCCGCTCGCTCGAAACCACTCCTGTCGGGATTTGGCCGGGATGGGTGATCGTCGTGGCTGATTCCGGTGTCAGACACTCGCTTGCATCGGGTGAATACGCGAAGCGACAGATGGAGTGCGCCGCGGGCATGGAGGTCATCCAGTCAACCTGGGGCACGGGGGTCAAGGCCGCCCGCGATGTGACGATGCAGATGTTGGAATCGGTACGATCCTCGATGCAGCCCGTGTCCTACCGGCGGCTTCGCCACGCGGTCACCGAGAACGATCGCACCGTCAGGGCGGCCAGGGCGCTTGCCAGTGGCGACGCCGGACTGGTCGGAGGTCTGATGGCCGGTTCGCACATCAGCCTTGCGCTTGACTACGAAGTTTCGTGCGCCGAACTGGACAAGCTGGTCGCAATCGCCGGCGGGATCGAGGGGTGTGTCGGTGCACGGTTGACCGGGGCCGGGTTCGGCGGCAACACCGTAAACCTGGTTGATGAGGCGTCAGCGTCGTCGTTCTGCGAGGAACTGGCCGCGAGATATCTGGCAGAGACCGGTATCGAATCCAGGATTCGCGTGGTGCGGCCCGCCGCAGGCCTTCAGAGCGGGCTTTTCTGAGCGGTTGTCTCCTCCCCGCGCGGGGAATCACGATGGAAGATGAACATGGTTGAGAAGGTAATGGCGGCCGCGATTCCGGGGCTTGCCGGATATGCAGGCAAGGCTTCGGGAGTTTTCGAGGCAATTCAGATGCTGGTTGATGCCGGTTTCGGCTCGTCGCCTGGAAAGTGGCTCGGGGAAGCGCCATGGGATTCCCGGGTTGCTGAAAGGTTCGTCAACGATCTGGGGCGGGTGGATTTCGAGTGGCTGGCGAGGCTGCGTGCCGACGTGCTGGCG
>CAZNJW010000026.1:0-25649 GCA_964573455.1 uncultured Anaeromyxobacteraceae bacterium
GTCGAATGCCTGATGGGCGGCGCGGCCTCGGTCAGCAAGAAGGACACGAAGTCGAACCCGATGAAATGGGTGTTCCTGGGCGTTGGCAGCGGCATGGCGGTGGCCGGCGCTGGCATGATGGGATGGTATTTCTACAACAAGTCCCATCTCCCCGAGGGCCAGGTCATCCAGCGCGACTACTACGAAGGTTGGATCGGGCTCGGTCTTGCCGGTGTCGGAATAGCGATGGCGGTGATGGGATTCTTCGTATTCCCGGACAAGCCTGCCGACGACGGTGGAAAGACGGCCTGCATCGATTACGGCTTCTCGGTGGTTCCTGTGCAGGATGGTGCGGCTGCTTCGTTCGGGATGACTTTCTGATTACTTCGCGGCAGCTTCGTCGGCGACCTTGGCAGCATCGGCTTCGGCCTTCGCGGCCTCGGCCTTCTTTGCTGCGACCGTGACCTCGTCGTAATCCCAGTTGTATCCGAGGGTCAGCATAAGCACGTTCTGTACCTGCCATCCATCCAGCAACTGAGGCTGACGGACGACCTTCAGTACGTAGTCCAGGGTGGCCCAGGACATCAGCTTCAGAGACAGGTTGGCGCCGATGTCGACGTTTGTCATATCACCGTAGCTCTTACCGGCAGGCGGGTCTGGATACATTGGCACCATGAACTCACAGTAGGCACCGTAGGAAATCTTGACCTTCCAGTCGTAAGTGCCCTTCAGGTTAAGGCCGCCCGCGATACCGACCTGTTCGTAAGGGCTCAACTTGTTCAGAACATAACTGCCCGGTCCTCCGATGACCGTCGGGGCGCTGTAGGCACCCAGAGTGTACTGGTCACCGGACATCGCGACCTGACTGGCCCCGAAGCCGAATGTGATGACCATCTCGATCACGGGCTTGGAGATCGGACGGGCATAGATACCGGCGGCCTCCTTGAAGGTGATCGGCGCGAACGACTTGGTCAGAGTGAACTGATCGGATGCGGGTTTCACCACGTTACCGTTGGCGTCCACGTAATCGTTCAGCGCCTCGGTGTTGTTCTGGCCATCCAGAAGAGTGGATTCCATCGTGAAGCGGGCGAACGGACCTATCCATTCGTATCCCTTCGGATGGTAGAAATACATCGTGTCGAAGTAGAACTGGTCGCCGGACTTGATCACTCTTTCAAGCGGCGGTCCGTATGAAAACGCCAGCAGGAGCTTCAACTGGGCGCGCCAGTCATGTCCGCTGCGCAACAGCTGAAAACCGGTGTCGACGTTGGCGCCAAACGTTACCGCGTTGCCGTCGAGCTGTCCGACGAACTGATAGTTGTTCGTGAAGTTCAAAGTGGCGCCGATCTTCGCGTTTGCCTTGAAATTGTCCGCGAACTCCTTGCCAACTTCGACCTCGGTCGGGACGATTTCACCAATGGCCTGGGAATAAGCAGTCGCGCCCGCGAACCCCGCACACGCAAGGACAAGACCGAACATCAGAATTCTAGGAATGAGTCTCATGGTTCCCCCACCAAGATAGCCACAAGCGGCCTGAATTGCGGTGTTATCATCCACCTTTTAGGCCGGTTCAGTCAATTATTGAACAAGTCAGGAAAATGAATCACATTGAGAATTAAAGGGATTCCAGGATCGAATGATGTCAGGAACGCCGGCAGTGGCGACGGCGTGCAATCAGAATTCCCAGCGGCAGGAGCAGGATCAGGGAGAAGCGACCAGGGGCGCCGGACGAACAGTTTCCGGAGTCCCCGCCTCCGACCTCGGTGTTGTTGCCATCCAAATCCTGAAGCGGAACCCCGGCGGTGTCGTCGCCTTCGCGTGTTCCAAAAACCGCCTCGCCACCCTCCAGCTGGACGTAGTTCTCCCAGCCCCCGGGCACGCAGTAGGAGACCGTCTCTTCCTGGCCCACGTCGCCACACCCACAGGGAGGACACTCACACGGCTCGCAGTTGTCCCCGTCGCAGGCAGGACAAGCGCAACCGCAGCCGCAATCCGTGTCGCCACTGAACGATGTGCATTTGAAATCTTCGGGGCAGTCACTGTCCCCGTCGCATGGTTTCATTGCCGGCGCGCAGAAACCTTCGCCGGAAACACACTCAGGCTCAACGATGTCCTCGCACTCGCAGGAATAGTTGGAGCAGTCGCATGCGTCTCCTGCTTCGGGGGGACACGCGCAGGGAGGACACTCACATGCCCCCTGACCCGAACATGAAACAGGAATCGAACACTCGAAACCGTCAGGGCAGTCCCCATCATCAGTACATCCATCAGGAATCCATGTGCACACCCTGTACTGGTAACCTTCGCACGCCACGACATCGCACTCGGGACAGACGCATTCACAGCTTTCGTCATCCGGATCGCAAGGTTGGCACGCGCAGGTGCAGGGAGAAGGATCACAAGGAGTCTCGACCAGTTCGCACTCGAACTGGTCAGGGCAATCCGAATCGACCTGACACTGGTCGACTGGTTCCATGCCGGTCTGAGCCAGAGATACCGCAGGCAGAATCAGGACGCAGAGAATCACGGCTGCAACGTTTCTCATGACTGATCTCCAATGATTTCGAACACCGACAATCATCCAGTAATCACAGGACGAACACAAGCGCCGGTCAGAATTCAAAACCGACACGGGTCATAACGGTGAATTTGGAGAGCTGATCGTAATTGGCGGCGGTCCAGTAACCTGAATCCCACACGTAGCGACCCTGGTCAAGGAGCGGAATCTGAACGCCCAGGTACATCTTGAAGAAGGCAACCCGGACATTGATGCCAGTTGCCACCATGAAGGTATCGAAGCGATCCGAATTCATGATTCCACGCAGCCCGTTCATCTCGAACAGGACAGAAACCACGAACTTGGGCATGATGATGAACCCGGCGCCGTACTTCAGGAA
The DNA here is from genome assembly GCA_964573455.1 of uncultured Anaeromyxobacteraceae bacterium. Taxonomy (GTDB): domain Bacteria; phylum Myxococcota_A; class UBA9042; order DTJE01; family DTJE01; genus JAGOFO01. The sequence continues at coordinate 2,877 of CAZNJW010000026.1, forward strand.
CATCATTGTATCGATGGCCGCGGTATCGAGCACGTCGTGCATGGAGATGAGTTCGACGTGAGTCTGGAGCTGGAAGAAACGCGCCAGATCCATCCCCAGAACCAGGTAGGGAGCCCAGGTCAGGTAGCCATATGCGAACTTCGGCGCCGAAAAGATATCGGAATTCATTGATCGGCCGATACCCGACGTTCCGCTTGGCAGGAACAGTTCGATACCGCCGGAAAACCCGAACGAGACGATGCTGCCGACCGACCAGTCGCCACCCGACTTCAGATTCACCGAGATGTTGGCCATCTCGACCTCGGTTCCGCCCTCATCCATTATCTGAAGCGCGAACGGCGTGGAGAACACGACCTCGATCCACTTGAAATTCATGTAGAGGTAAGGTTCAAGAATCAGACTGATCGCGCTGCTTGAAGATACGGTTCTGACCGCGTCGACCGCCTGCATCCTCTGCTCGGCGGTACCGGCCTCGCCGGCATATTCACCTATGAAATCGACCACCTGGCCACGCGCGGCCGGATCCGAAACTCCGACTTCCTCAAGAACCTGATTAAGAGCGCCCGGATCCCCGCCCGCCGCGGCCCTGATCATGTCCCACTGTTCCGGGGTCACATCGCCAAGAATATCGAGGACCTGTTCGACCGAACCCTCAACCTGGGTGGAACAAAGTTCCGGATTCGGAGTCTGCTGGCAGATCTGATTAACCGCCTCGTCGACGATAACGTCCCTGGTTCGGTTCGCCACGATATTGAGCGGAGCGACGTCCAGATCGATGCCCAGCGCGAACTTCCTGGTCTGGGTCGGAACCTTGACATTCCGCCCGACCATCAGGTACGCGCCCTCGAATGACTTGATCTTTTTGGCCTCGCGCTTGACGATGTTGTCTTCCGGGTCTTCTTGATCCGACTCGTCCATATCCGAATCGTCCATATCCGAATCGTCCGGAGCCGGCTCGTCGATGATGACTTCATCGTCATCAGCCGGATTCACGGGCTCGGGGTCATCAACAGGCTCGTGAACCACCGAGACCTCGGACAGGCTCGAAGAGACCTGCGCTGCGCCTTCGCCGGCTTCGTCATTCTGCGAGTAGGCCATCGGCGGCAGGGCAAGAACGGCCACCAGGCAGGAAGCCGCAAACAGCAGCGATATATGATCGACCAGCTTCATAAGGTTCTCCTTCCCGGGAATCACACGATTGTAATGCTAAGGATCGCGATATTCCAGCACGCGAGGAATCCCGGTCTTATCAGGCCACGCCGGAACGATGTGATGGTGTCTGACAGGTCTGTATCAGTCGGCATCCCGGACGCAGAACATGACGCCTTCCGAAGACGGCTGGGCCGGCTTGAGGACGTCGAGCTTGCCGCTGTAGTTGAGGATGTAGAAGAAACGCAGGTTGGAGTCGAGAGTGGTCTTGTTCGTGTTGGTGCCCGACATCACGGCAGAATAGACCGTACCGTTGTCCGAGCTCAGGAACCGCGGATCGATGTACCGGTAATACGTGTCGGGGCCATCGACGAATTCGAACGGGCCGTTGCCGGTTCCACACCCGCCGCAATTGGATGTCAGGCAGGTATCCGAATTGAAACAGCTTTCGAGCACCGGGCACGAGCCGCCTTCCTCGACCGCCGTGCAGCCGCGAACCAGCGTCCTGAGTTCATCAATGGTAGGAACACGCCATCCGGTAAGGAACAAGCCGTTATTGCAGCCGGATTTCGCCGTATTGCACTGACGTTTCAGCAGATTATCCGTAGGCGACGAAAGCTGATGGTCACCGCCGAACTGCTGCCACATCAATCCGGTTGTCGTGTCGGTCAGAGTTCCGTCGCAATTGTCGCGGATCCCTTCAATCGTCTCAAAGGCGCAACTGGCAGGCTCGACGCACGTAACGACGTTAGTGTCGGTGCCGCCTTCGTCCGGGACAACCGAATTGTCCTTGGGCAGGGTCGTGTCCTTGGGCTGTGTCGTGTCCTTCGGCTGATTCGTGTCAATCGGATTGCCGAAATCGTCAACGATTACCTGATCCGGAACAACGTTATTGTCCGGATGGTTGACCGTGTCATTCTGATTGCCGTAATCAACGCTGATCACGATATCGGGAAATCCCCCGTTATCGTCGCCGGTGTCTTCGTCCTCGCATCCCAGCCCTACGGCCATTGCCGTCATCATAATCAGGATTGCCGATGATCTCTTCATCCGATATCCCCCGTGAAACCGGCAGATTCTAAGTGTTTTTTTTCGAAAATCCAATAGTCGAACATGACCGGCACGGTCAAAGATCCAGAACCCTCTCCTCGCCTTCCTGATCAAGGTCGAAGTGTGCCCGCCAGCACATCCGGCAACCTTCGTGATGTCCCGAGATTTTTTTGAACTCGCTCCAGCGCTCGGATCGAAGCACGGTGATCAGCTTGTCGCGGTAAACGTTGCCCATCCTGGCCGAAGACTCGAGCATCTGCGGCGCGGTGCATGGGTAGACGTCCCCGAATAGCGAGATGTAGACCTCGTCGTCTGGGGCCTTGCACAGGATCTCGGGGTTCTCATATATGACGTTGTAGGTGCCCTCGGTGATATTCCTGAACATCCTGCTGCAGAAGACTTCCTTCAGCGGTCGCCCCGCCGTCAGCAGCCGCGGTCCAACCGAGATCGATGTGCCGTGCTGCGCGCCGATGCGCCGCATCTCGGGAATGATTCTCTCGTAAAGCTCGACCGTTCGATCGAAACCGAGAAGCCTTGGAACTGGTGAACTGATAGGACCTTCCAGGCAGAGGAACATGTTGATCCTGGTTACGCCAAGTTCGGAAACCTGAAGCGCGAGATCGATCAGATGGTCGATGTTGTCGGGCAAAACGACGGTATCGACGTTCACCTCCATTCCACCCGCCCTGACCGCGGCCTCCATGCCCGCTATCGCTCGCGTGTGACCATCCTTGACGCGCCTGATCCTGTCGTGAATTTCGGGTGTCGGACCGTCCAGCGAGACGATGCAGAGATCGAGACCGGCATCCCTGAGTCCGGTGGCCAGCGCGTCGTCCATGAGTGTGCCGTTGGTGATCAGGTCGGTATAGAAGCCGAGGCGGTGCGCGAATCGAACCAGATCGACCAGATCGCGGCGCATGGTCGGCTCGCCACCGAACAGGTCCAGTCGCGTGAATCCAAGAAGCCTGAACTCCTCGAGGAACCGGACGACGTCAGGCAACGGCATCAGGTCGATGCCCTCGTAGAACTTCTGCACCTGGCAGATGATGCAGTTCATCGTGCACTTGCGGATGATAAGGATAGTTCCCATCCGATCGACCTGAGCCCACCGATCGGAAGACCTCAGGGTCAGGCCGAAACGAGATCCGGTATAGGGAAGATCGTAGTCGACCAGTTCGGTCATGGCGGCCTTGCGCGCCGCTTCCCACAACAACATCGGCTCGACGAAGCTCTCGTGACCTTCGACCGGGCCGTCGTCCGGGCCGTCCAGGAAGATGACGGGCGCGTCCCCCTCAAAACGGATCTCTCCGCCGGCCGCGCGGGCCACGAAATCGGCGAAACCGCTGGCGAAATCGGGCCAGGTCAGGAAGTCTTCCCGGCCGCAGGCATCCGACGAAATCGCCGGAGTTGTCGGGGAATACTTTTCGCCACCGTCGGGAACGTGGAAAACCGCGGCGCATCGCGAAAGGTTCTCGCAGCCGCGGCATGCGGGATCGAGACGAGGAATCAGCCCGGACGACCGGATCACCAGATTATTCCTGATGTTTTTGGAATGCATCAATGTTGAGGCATCGGAATGGCCGGAGATCTTGCGCCAGAGAGTCGTGACCCCATCCTGAACAAGAAACAGTTGATCAATACCGGCAGGCGCGTCGCCCTGACTGAAAGGGCAGGTTCCGTCCGGCGAAACCGGATTGGACGCGACCTCCATACGTTCGAAGCGAATCGCGGAAACCGACTGCATCGGCAGATGGAGTTCACCGGTTCCGTGCACCCTGACATACTGTTCGGGAACCGTCGAACAGGCTCCACGCAGTTCACAAACCACGCATGGAAAAGGCAGGGAACGGGCCGGCCGACCATCGTCGTCGAAAACGATGGTACGCGTGGCTCCGTCCCTGTCGCGGCCGACAGGCAGGCTGCCCGGCGTGCCGGCGGTCGAAACATCGCCCAGACGTATCAGTCCCTCGGCATCGGGTCCAGGCAGTTCGCGCCCCTTCAAATCCGGAAGCAGACAGCAAGGTATCGCGGCGTAGAAGGATTGCAGCCCGGAACTCCCGGAGTCCAGTTTCCTCGCGGCCCTGGAAACGGCCGCCGCGACCGCCGACAGGGTGGGCAGGTCATCAAGCCTTTCATCTTTGACTGAAGGCGCGGGCCTGAAACAGACAAATGAAACACCTTTCCCATCGAGCACTGATTCCATTCGGTCAAGAACGTCGATGTTCCCCGTGTGAACAGGGACGTCAACGCCGACCGTCACGCCTGCCTCAACAAGATTCCGGATCCCTTCGATCGCCTGGTCGAAACTGCCAGCACCAGCCAATTCATCGTGAATCGCCCGGTCAGGGCCGAGCAGGGTCACCCTGGCCATTCCGAGCCCGGCGTTTCTGAAGGCCGGGGCGACACCCGCGTAGGAAAAGATACGCGCGTTCGTTTGAAGCTCGACGTCAAGTCCGAGAGCTCTGGCGGCGCCAATCACCCTGGGCAGATCCCGGCGCAGGGTCGGTTCGCCACCGGCCAGCCTGATGATTGACCTTCCCGCCGAGACCGCCATCGACAGCATCGTGCCGATGGTGGCGGTGTCCGGAGCGTGCGCGCCCGGAGCGAAACCGTACGAACCACGGTCATTCGTTCTGTCACCGACAAGGATCCAGGTTGCCTTCATCAATCCACCGCGCATACTTGCCATGGCCGGCATCATCCCGACTGATGCAGACATTACAGGAGGTATGGAGTTGTGACAACCCGGCCCGGAGTCGCCGATGAAAACGAATTCTTGACTTGAGCATGATGAGACGGAAAATTCGGCGGTTGGTACGATTGATTCACCAAGACCATGGGAGTGACATTGATGGCGGTAATTCACGGAAATGCGATTGTTGGACAATCCGGCGGGCCCACTGCGGTTATTAACCAGAGCCTCGTCGGCGTGGTCGAATCACTGAAGCTGGTTCCAGAGATCGACAAGATTTACGGTGCGCGACATGGCGTCAAGGGCATCCTTGCCGAGGATTTCATCGACCTCGGCGCGGAACCGACCGAAACGCTCGAGAAGGTCGCGGCGACGCCGTCGGCGGCACTCGGTTCGGTTCGCAAGAAGCCGACACCCGAGGAATGCAGGCAGATGTTCGAGGTGCTGAAAAAGCACAACATCCACTACTTTTTCTACATCGGCGGCAACGACTCCGCTGAGACAACCCACATCGTCAACGAGGAGGCCAAGTCCTCTGGATACGAACTGCATTGTTTCCATGTTCCCAAGACCGTGGACAATGACCTGCGCGTGAACGATCACACTCCGGGCTTCGGTAGCGCCGCGCGGTTCGTGGCAAGTGCGCTGATGGGCGACAATCTGGACAACAGGGCGCTGCCGGGGATCAAGATCGACGTGATCATGGGCAGGAACGCCGGATTCCTGACGGCCGCCGCGGCGCTCGGCAGGGTTTACCCGGACGACGGTCCACACCTGATCTACCTGCCCGAGAGACCGGTTACCAGGGAACGCATCATCGAGGACGTTCGTGAGGTCTACGGAAGACTGGGCCGCTGCGTCATGGCCGTATCTGAAGGCATTGTCGACGCCGCGGATCCCCAGCACAGGACCTTTACCGAGGTGATTCTGGCCGAGGCAGGGCCAATCGAACAGGACATGCACGGTAATGTTCAGCTCTCCGGTTCAGGCGCCCTGGGCGACTGGCTGATGAACCTGATCAAGACCGGTATCGGATCGAAGCTGAGGGTTCGCGCCGACACGTTCGGTTACCTCCAGAGATCCTTCCCCGGCGTAATCAGCGAAACCGACGCGCGCGAGGCCCGCGAGTGCGGCCGGAAGGCGGTTGAATTCGCCACCACCGGTGGCTGGCTGGACGGCTCGGTCGCCATGATTCGTGAACCGGGTGAAACCTATTCGATCAGATATGAAAGAACCGAGCTGCGCAACGTCGCCCGGGATACGAAGAGCCTTCCGGACGAATTCATAAACGAAGCGGGAAACAACGTCACCGATGCTTTCATCAGATACGCGGCACCACTGGTCGGCAAGCTTCCGGAAAACTGCAGGCTGAACGGCTGGTGAGCGGGCACCCGTCGCGTTATCATCAACCAGGCAGCGACACTGGTTCCACACGATGATCGACACCCACTGCCATCTGAATGAACCCTTTCTGCGCGACAGGATTGAAGACGTGATCGCGGACGCCGCGCTTGCCGGAGTGACCGATTTTGTCGTGCCCTCGGTTGATCTGAAAGGGGCCTCGGCCGCGCTGACCCTGTCAACAGAACACCCCCGGGTTCACCCGGCGGCCGGAATCCATCCGATGATGGCGGACTTCCCGGATGAACAAACCTGCCGGAAGGCTGTCGACGATCTCGCTTCGATTCTTGCGGACGCGCCCGGGTCCTTCGTAGCCATCGGAGAGATCGGGCTGGACGACCAGCCAGGCACGGACGGTCGTCTCAACCCGTCGATGCGGGAACTGGCTTTCAAGCTTCAACTGGAACTGGCCCGTGAACTGCGTCTGCCGGTGATCCTCCACGTAAGGGGATCGATGGCCCGTTTCATCGATCTGCTGGAATGGATCGGGCCCGCGCCGGCGGGCGGAGTGGCGCATGCCTTTCCCGGGTCGAGCGATACGATGGCGCGACTTATAAGACTGGGCTATCTTCGTGGTGTCGCGGGCACGGTGACCAGACCGGGGGCGACAAGGCTGGCAGATATCATCGCCCGAACGAGTCCGGCCCACATGCTGCTGGAAACAGATGCGCCGTTCCTCGCGAACGCGGCACATGGACGAGGCCGGGTTGTCCCGGCCGATCTGGCTCTGACCGCCGGGGTCGTGGCCGGGCTCACCGGTGCCGGGCGCGACGAACTAATCAGGATAACGGATGAAAACGCCAGAAGAATCTTCGGCATCGATCAGGCCTGACGGCGGGCGCGGCGAATACCCGGGCGCGTTTGGAAGGCTCAGGCTTGCCGTCGGCGAGAATGGACTTGACCGCCTGACCGGGGCGCGCGTCGCCGTCATAGGACTGGGCGCGGTGGGGTCGTTCGCGACCGAGGCACTGGCCCGCAGCGGGATCGGCTATCTCAGGCTGGTGGACTTCGACGTGGTCTCGCCATCGAACATAAACCGCCAGTTGTTCGCGCTTTCATCAACGGTGGGAAAAACCAAGGCCGACGTGGCGGCTGCACGCGTCCTGGACATATTCCCGGGCTGCCGGGTCGACATCAGGAAGGAATTCTTCTGTCTGGAATCAGCGCCCGGAATCCTGGACCAACCGGCGGACGAACCACTGGATTTCGTGATCGACGCCATCGACAGCCTGCATTCGAAGGTGACGCTCATCTCGGAATGCGTCGCGCGAGGCATACCAGTCATCAGCTCTATGGGTGCCGCGGACAGGAGCGACCCGGGCGCAGTGCATGTGACGGACATCGGAAAATCCTGCAACTGCCCGCTGGCAAAACATGTCAGGAAACGGCTTCATCGTCGCGGTATCTTCGACGGCGTAATGGCCGTATGGTCCTCCGAGCCACCGTGTCACGCGGATTCCGACGAAGATGATGCACGAAACACATCTGATCTGGCTGAGGACAACGGATTCTTCCGCGGCCGCGAAAGACCTCCCCTGCCCAGCATGGCTCCCCTGCCCGGAATCTTCGGGCTGGCGGCCGCTGCCTGGGTAATCAACAGTTGTGTCAACGATGACGCGAAGAGATGTCCTGGTAACGCAGAACGAAATACTTGAATATGGGAACCGCCGTGTTGCCACCTGTCGCTCCCCTCATCGGCAATCTGTCGTCGTACGCGACCAGCACGACACCGACCAACCGTCCGAAGCCCCCGGCGAACCATGCCTCCCTGGACATGTTTGTGGTGCCGGTCTTACCCCAAACCTCGATGCCATCGATATCAAGTGCCCGGGCCGTGCCGTCAACCACCACCTGGCGCAACATCTTCCTGATTCGGTTGGCGATCGCGGCCGGGATGACCCTGCCCGGCCTGCTGCCGTGTGAAAACACCCTCTTTCCATGGAAATCGTCGATATGGTCGATCATCCATGGCGCGTCCAGATTGCCGGAAGCCCCGAACACGGCATAAGCGTTGGCCAGATCGAGCGGGCTTGCCTCGACGCTGCCTAACGCCATCGACAAATCCCTGGGGATATGACCCTTGAAGCCTACGGACTCCAGCAGTGACGCGACCCTTTCCACACCGGTCTGCTGCAGCACCTTGACCGCGATGACGTTGATCGAGTCCTTCAGGGCGCCTGTCATGTCATAGACGCGTCCGTCGTAGGCCCCGCCATAATTCCTGGGCTTCCAGAGACGGCCGCCCTTGCCGCGGAAAGCGACCGGCTCGTTCACCCAGCCACCTTCCTCGGAAATATCGTTCATCAATGCCGCGGCATAGATGAACGGCTTTATGGTCGAACCGATCGGCATGCTCGACTGGATTGCTCGATTGTATGGCCTGGATGCGAAATCCTCGCCACCGACCATGGCAACGACGGCGCGACTGGTCGAATCCAACACCACGAAAGACGCCTGGGGACCAAGCTCCGCATTGACAACATCCAGCCTGCCGTGAACGGTATCCAGGCTGCCGATGCCGGGCGAGACCTGAACCTCGGCGAACCCATCGCAGAAGACGTCAAGCTGCTTGCCGCGATCGCTGCCAAGCCTGCCGATTGAAGCGATCGAAACCGCCTTTCTGACACCGTCACTGGTCACAAATGCCTGATCGTCTCCCCGCCTGCATCCAGCCACTTTTGCAATCGGCAGCCTGGGCCCGGTGCCGGTTCTGCCCCCAAGACCAAGATCCTCGACACCGGCATAGCCGGCACCCTCGTCCGCGACACGCGTCCTGCCCGCACGATAAAGCCCGGACAGTCCCTCTCCAATCGAGTACTCAACGGCCTCCGAAACGGTCAACTCCAGCGATGTCATGACCGTGAAGCCACCGGTATCAAGCTGTCTGGCTCCCACCAGCCTGCGAAGCTCACGCTCAACCGCATCGACAAAGTATCCCGAGCTTCCTAACGTGGCGGGGTCTTTCGCGACGACATGAAGACGGGCCCTGGAGGCGGTGTCCGCCTGTTCGTCGGTCAACATTCCGGTCTCGGCCATTCTCTTCAGGACGTGAATCTGCCTTGCCACGGCACCCTCGGGATTCCTGAGCATGGAATTCCCCTCCGGAGCCGACACAAGACCGGCCAGCATCGCGGCCTCCTCAACCCTCAGGTCATGGACGCCCCGGCCGAAAAAGAACCGCGAAGCCTCCTCGAAGCCGTATCTGCCCGCACCGAGGTACACGTGTGACAGGTAGATCGCGAGGATCTCCTTTTTACTCAGCTTCAGCTCAAGCTGTCTTGTCAGCAGCAGTTCCTTGAACTTTCTGGTCCACGTGCGTTCCGGAGTAAGCAGGATCTGCTTCACGACCTGCTGTGAAATCGTCGAGCCGCCCTGAGAAATCCTGCCGTGCAGGACGTTTCTGGCCATTGCTCGCGCGATACCTCCATAGGAGAGACCGCTATGCTCCATGAAACCGGCATCCTCGGTAGCCAGGATCGCATTGACCAGCAGGGCCGGCAGGTGGTCTGGTGTGATCAAAGTGCGTCGCTGCGTGAAGATCTCCCGGACCACGGACCCGTCCGAGGCGAGGATTCTTGTCACCTTCGGAACGCTGGCGGCGTACTCATCCCACGTTGGCACCGCCGGGAGGGATGCCTCGGTCAGTTTGACGACCACCGCCAAAGCCAGCACACCGACGACGATCAGGCCGGCCAGAACCAGCAGTGCCGTTCCCAAATGTCTATTTCTGGATTTAGCAGCCCTGCGGGCCATCTCCTCACCCTCCGACACTGCCTGTCAGTGTATCCGATTGGCAAGCCCGCAGTGGAATTGACGTCGACAGGCCCGGACAGCCGACCGCGCGCCCAGGGCGGGCTAAGTCAGAGGACACTCGATATCTCGGCGCAGACAGGCGGCAACCACGGTGTTGCGCATCAAAAACGCTATCGTCATCGGTCCGACTCCGCCCGGAACCGGCGTGATCCACGAAGCCTTCGTCGAAACCCCGTCAAAATCGACATCGCCGCAGAGTTTGCCGTTTTCGTCACGATTCATGCCGACATCGATGACCACCGCGCCCTCGCGGATCCAGTCGGCCTTCACCATGCGGGCACGGCCGACAGCCGCCACCAGCACGTCAGCCGACCTGACCACGTCGGGAAGGTTCGTGGTCCTGGAGTGACAGATGGTCACGGTCGCGTGACGCCTGAGGAGGAGCTGTGCCATCGGCTTTCCGACGATCAGGCTGCGCCCGATAACCACCGCATGAAGGCCTTTCAGATCGGTGCCGGTCTCGTCAATCAATCTTATGCAGCCAGCAGGAGTGCACGGCGTGAGACCGGAGCGGTCGGACATCAGCATACCGAGACTGAACGGATGGAATCCATCGACGTCACGGGCCGGGTCGAGGGCCGAGATGACCTTCTCCGAACTGATATGCTTCGGAACGGGAAGCTGAACCAGGATTCCATCGCACTCGGGATCCGCGTTCAATGAGGCAAGCAGGCCCAGCAGTTCTTCCTGGGTCGTCTCGGCCGGCAGACGATGGGTCACGCCGCGGATGCCGACCTCGTCGCACGCCCTGCCCTTGTTTCGAACGTACACCTGGGATGCAGGGTCTTCACCGACAAGGATGACGTGCAATGAGGGAACGACCCCCCGGGCGGCGAGAACCGCCACCGAATCCGCCACTTCCTGTCTGACCCGGGCCGCGATCGCCTTGCCATCTATAATTCGCGCGTTGCCTTGGCCCATGTTCGCCTCCATACCTTTGAAAAATGACGCCGAATCGTAATGTCGACACATGTCCAAGTCAATTGAGTCGCTCAATTCGTGAACAGGAAATCGAACCGACGATGCCTGTTTTCGGTAAAGCACTGAGGTTTTTGCTTGACCTGCAATCACTGTTGCTATATTCGACACCCGGTTATGGCGGGAGGTTTACGGTGAACAGCCAGACGGATGTCAAGCGTACCGCGCTCTACGAGGAACATGTCAGGGCGGGCGGAAAGATGGTTCCGTTCGCAGGTTTCGAATTGCCGGTCCAGTACGAGGGTATCGCCGCCGAGCACAATCGCGTGCGCACCGCGGTCGGCCTGTTCGACGTAAGCCACATGGGCGAGATTGTATTCTCCGGCCCCCGCGCGGCCGAGGTCGTGACACGTCTGACCACGAACAACGTCGCGACCGCCAAGCCGGGACGCGCCGTGTACACTCCGGTATGCAGGCCCGACGGCGGCATCGTGGACGACATGATCTTTTACAAGAAGTCAGACACCGAATGGTTCGTCTGCGTCAATGCGTCGAACAAGGACAAGGACTACGCGTGGTTCGTCGAGCAGACCCACGGTGAATGCGACGTGACCGACCTGTCGGATCGTTACTCGCAGATTGCCGTCCAGGGTCCGAAGGCTCCGGAACTGCTGGCCCGCGTCTTCGGCAAGGACGTTCTCGCGATGAAGCCGTTCTGGTTCCAGGCAATTGACTACCGCGGTCACGAGGTCCTGCTTGCGACCACCGGTTACACCGGCGAGGCTGGCGGCGAACTCTACATTCCGAACGACGTCGCCGTGGCTCTGTGGCAGGAACTGATGGCCAAGGGCGCCGACCTCGGTGTCGGACCGATCGGTCTCGGAGCCCGCGACTCGCTTCGTCTTGAGATGAAGTACTGCCTTTACGGCAATGATATCGACGACACGACCAGCCCCCTCGAGGCCGGTCTTCAGTGGACGGTAAAGTTCGACAAGGGCGATTTCATCGGCCGCGACTTCATGCTCAAACAGCAGCAGGAAGGCCTGAAGCGCCACCTGATCGCTTTCGTTGTCGAGGGCAAGGGTGTTCCTCGCCACGGCTACAAAGTGTTCTCCGGAGACCAGGAGATCGGCGTGGTTACCAGCGGCACCATGTCACCCAGCATGAAGGTGCCAATCGGCATCGCCTATGTGAAGCCGCCGTTCAACCAGACAGGTTCGACGATCGAGATCGATCTTATGGGTCTTCGCCGCACCGTGGCGAAGGTTGTGGATGCGCCGATCCTGAAAAGGGCGCGCTGATTTGATCTGGCTTTGTCCGGACATCCGTCCGACGTCCAGCAGGGGACGCCGACGGTCCGGCTGACGAGTTGACGCAAGGAGGTTCTGATGTCGATCCCCAAGGATTACAGGTTCACCGACAGCCACGAGTGGGTGAAGGTTGAAGAGGACAACATCGTTTCGATAGGTATCACCGATTACGCCCAGGACCATCTGGGCGAGATCGTCAGTGTCGAGGCCCCTCGAGTCGGGGACGAGATTGAAAAGGGCGAGCCGATCGGCATGATCGATTCCCAGAAGGCTTCCTCCGAGTTTTTCGCTCCGATCACGGGCGTGGTTGTCGAGAACAACGAGCTGATCGAGGAGGACCCGGGCGTCATCAACACGGATCCCTACGAAGAAGGCTGGCTCGTGCGCGTCGAAGTGGGCGACATGGAGCAGCTTGATGAGCTCATGACCGCCGAGGATTACGAAGAGTACCTCGGACGGCTCGAAGACGAATAGATCCGGAACAATCGACTGGACGGGCGCCTGCCCCCAGGGGCATGGTGCGCCGATTCAGAGGGAGATTCCGCCATGGATTTCACTCCGCACACGGATGCCGAAGTAGCCCAGATGCTCAAGGTCATCGGGGTTTCTTCAGTCGAGGAATTGTTTTCGGTCATCCCTTCGGACTTCAAGGTGAAGGGGTGCCTGAAGCTGCCCGAATCGATGTCCGAGGCCGACGTCCTTGCATACATGAAGGATCTTGCGGCACGTAACAGGACAGTCGATCAGGTGCCGACGTTCCTGGGCGCCGGTGCCTACAACCACTACGTGCCAGCGGCGATTCACCATCTGACCGGCCGTGGCGAGTTCCTGACGGGTTACACACCCTATCAGCCCGAACTCTCGCAGGGAACACTGCAGGCCCAGTTCGAATACCAGTCCATCGTCGCGCAGATACTCGGGATGGACGTCTCGAACGCCTCAATGTACGAAGGGGCCACGGCCCTGGCTGAAGCCTGCCTGATGGCGCAGAAGAACACGCGCCGCAGGATTGTGCTGGTTTCTTCCCTGGTTCATCCGCAGTACGTGGACGTGATGAAGACGTACATGAACCCGGCGGAAATCGAAATGATACCCGCAGGCGCCGATGGATCGACCGATCTCAAGGCCGCGCGCGAAATGATGGGCGACACTGTCGCCGCCATCGTCGTTCAGACGCCGAACTTCCTTGGAATCGTCGAGGATTTCCAGCCGTTCGCGGATCTCGCCCATGAAGGTGGCGCCCTTGCGATCGCGACGTTCACCGAGGCCATGGCATTCGGGCTGATTCAGCCGCCAGGCAAGGCCGGCGCGGACATCTGCGCCGGTGAAGGACAGTCCCTGGGACTTCCTCTCGCGTTCGGTGGCCCCTACATCGGGATGTTTGCAGTCAAGCACGACTTCGTCAAAGGCATGCCCGGAAGACTGGTCGGAATGACCAGGGACAGTCAAGGCAACGGCTGCTACGTTTTGACCCTCGCCGCGCGCGAACAGCACATCCGGCGCGAGCGCGCCAGTTCGAACATCTGCTCGAACGAGGCGCTGTGCGGTCTGGCGGTAGCCATCTATATGTCGCTGCTCGGTCGCAATGGATATCCGAAGCTCGCCCTGCTCAACCATGTCAAGGCAGAGAAGCTGAAAGGTCTGCTCGTGGACGCCGGTCTTGAGCTTCCCTTCGCAGGGCCTACGTTCAACGAATTCGTTGTCCGGATTGGCCACGACGCCGAGGCGCGTGTTCGGGAACTGGCCGACGAAGGCCTCGTGCCCGGCCTTGCCCTCGGATCCTTCCGTAAGGACCTTGCCGACTGCATACTGGTCGCGGTTACGGAAAAGACGTCCGATGCCGATATGGAAACGCTCGTCCGTAAACTCCAGAAATAAGCGGCGACAGCCTTGACTGCGACATGCCCTCAGCTACAATACTTTGGGTGCATCCATACTCGGAGGTTCTCGTGTCAATTAGAACCATCACCGTGACCGTGGCGCTGTTTGCCGCAGTCGCCCTGCAGGCTTGCCAGACCGAAGAGGATTTCGGCGAGTGCATTCTGACGGACAAGATGCTGTCGGACTGTAATGAAATTCTTTCCCAGACCCAGGATCAGTGTTCGGGGGACGAGGCCTTCTGCGGCGCCACCTGCATCGTGACGGATCACCCCCAATGCCTTTACGGGCCTTGTCTGATGTACAAGTATCGTGACATCAAGAATCCCGCCAACTGGAAGACCGACCCGTTCTGCGGAAATGGGTGCGCTTCGACGCTCGACTGCCCGCCCGAGTCGACGTGCCGTGAACTGCTGTCCCTCAGGAAGCAGTGCTCGGAAGACTCCGAGTGCCAGCGGACCTCGCCCTGGGCCGTGTGTGAGGAAGATGGATTCTGCACGTGGAAGACCTGTATCCCTGATGCCTTCAGTACGGCGATTGTCGACTAAGGTACACCACTGTATCCCGATTCTCCCGGAGGTTAGGCAATGAACCTGAGAAAGTGTTTACTGGCTCTCGCGCTGCTGCCGGCCCTCGCCTGTTCCGCGCGCCAGATTCCCGGGACATCGGTCGAGGATACCCCGGAAAACCGCGTGATCGTCGACATCATCAACAAGTACAGGGTCGCGGTCGAGGATAAGGACATGAACGGCATCCTCGAACTGGTGTCGCGTGACTATTTCTCGAACTACGGGACGACGGCCGACGCCGAGGACGACTACGGATACGAGCAACTTGTCAGGAACATACTGCCGGTCCTGCGCGACGACGTTAAGTCGGTCCACTATGTTATCTATGTTCGCAGGGTCACTTTCCCGCGGGACAATATCTGTTACGCCGACATCGAGTTCTCCTACAAGTTCTTCTACGTCGAGCAGGGCAAGGACCGCTGGAAGGTCGGCACCAATCTCGACCGCATGGAGTTCATGAAGGAAGACGGCGTCTGGCGAATCACAACCGGCCTCTGATCCCGTTCGATCCCCCCTTTTCAACTCGGTCTACGTCGCATCTGTCATTGAATGGCGCGCACGAATAGTCGGTATTTCGACACATCCCGCTTGACACCAACGGACGCCGTGCCGATACTAATACCCGGTATAGGTATCCCAAAGGAAGAAACCATGGCTGATTTAGACAATGAAGAACACCGGGCACAGATGATCCTCAGGTTGAACAGGATCGAGGGTCAGATCCGCGGTATCCGCAAGATGGTAGAGGAAGAACGTTCCTGCGAGGACATTCTCTCCCAGGTTGCAGCGGTCAAGGGCGCCATGAATTCGCTGTCGAGCCGGATTATCGACTCGTACGTCAGAAACTGCGTGCTTGGCAAGCTGGACGGGCAGATCCCGGTTGAAACGGTGGATCGTCTCCTTGACGTGTTCAAGAAGATTCAGAATCAGGGCTGACGACCATGTTACGTCGATTTGGCAAGGCAATGTCTTTTTGAAGGGTGATGAAATGAAACGAGTTGTGGTGATTGGCGGCGTTGCTGGTGGTATGAGTGCGGCTGCAAGGGTGCGAAGGCTTGACGCTGACGCCGACGTACAGGTTTTCGAGCAGGACAACGACATCTCATTCGCCAACTGCGGGATGCCGTACTACATCGGCGGTGTGATAGGCGACCGTTCGCAACTGCTTGTTCAGACGCCGGAATCAATTCACTCACGCTACGGGATCGACGTGAAGACCCGTCATCGCGTGACTGCCATCGACAGAAACCGGAAGACCGTCACGGTCAAGGACCTGGACAGGAACCGGGAACTGGTGGTTCCTTACGACAAGCTCATAATGGCGCCTGGCGCATACCCGGTTAGACCACCGATCCCCGGAATCGACCGACCGAACGTCTTCATCCTGAAGAATCTGGACGACATGGACGCAATCAAAGCCGCAGCGCAGGGTGCAAGACGGGCCGTGGTTGTTGGTGCCGGTTACATCGGGATGGAGGTTGCCGAAAACCTGCGTCACTCCGGTCTGATCGTCGACGTTGTCGAAAGACTGGATCATGTGATTCCGGCACTTGACCCCGAGATGACCAGGCAGCTTCTGGACGAGGCCAGACTCAACAAGATTAAGGTGCATCTGGGCAGGGAAGTGACCTCGTTCGACGACCAGGGTGTACACCTTGGCGATGGCGGAGTCATCCCGGCCGACTTCACGGTCATGTCCGTCGGAGTGAAGCCGGTGTCAAACCTCGCAAAGGACGCCGGTCTGGAGTTGACCAGAACCGGTCACATCAAGGTCGACGAACACATGCGGACCAGCGACCCGGAAATCTACGCGGTCGGGGATGCCGTCGCCGTTTACAACAAGGTCCTGGACGCGTTTGTCGCTGTTCCCCTGGCCGGACCAGCGAACAGGCAGGGTCGCGTAGCCGCCGACAACGTGTGCGGAAGAGAGACGAAATATTCGGGAACACAGGGCACGTCGATCGTTAAGGTGTTCGGTCTGGCGGCCGCTGGAACCGGTCTGAACGGCAAGCAGCTCAAGGCGGCCGGGATCAAGTTTCACCAGGCTTACGTCCATCCGAACCAGCACCCCGGTTACTACCCGGGCGCGGCCCCGCTCGACATCAAGGTTACGTTCGACGATTCGGGCAAGATCCTCGGGGCCCAGGTGGTCGGAAAAGAAGGTGTGGACGTTGCCGTCAACTCTTTCGCACAGGCCATGCGCGCCGGTCAGACCGTGTTCGATCTGGAAGAAGCCGAACTGGCCTACTGTCCCGTCTGGGGTAACGCCAAGCACCCGGTTAACATGGCCGCTTTCGTGGCCGCGAACATCCTGCGCGGCGACGTCGAGATGCTGGAACCAGGTGACAGCGCCGACTTCTGGCTTGACGTGCGCGAGGAAGAGGAGACCCTGACCGGCATGCTTCCAGGCGCCGTTCACATCCCGATGGGACAGGTGATGGATCGGCTGTCGGAGATCCCCAAAGACAAACTGGTCGGCATTTACTGCGCGGCCGGCCTTCGCGGCTACATCATTTACAGAAGGCTCAAGCAGCTTGGCTACCGTGTGAAAAACCTCAACGGAGGCATCAGAACCTGGCGGTGGTTCTTCGACTGCGATTCCCCGGAAGCCACAGCCGGCATGTGCCCTGTCGCGCCAGGATCCGATCTCATGGCCGCCGGCCAGCCCGATCCCGGCACGACGAACAAGATGGAGTTGCCCGGCATCGGCGAAGCGGCCGGACGTGAAGTGCTCAAGCTCGACGTGTGCGGACTTCAGTGCCCTGGCCCTCTGCTCAAGGTCAAGAAGGTGGTCGACGGCATGAAAGCGGGACAGGAGGTCGAGGTGATCGCCTCCGATCCCGGCTTCGCCGCCGATATCCCGATGTGGACAAAGAGAACTGGCAACATGCTTGTCTCGGTCGACACCGTCGATGGCAACTACCGTGCCGTCATCCGGAAGACGTCTGGAAGCGCCTTGGCCACGTCGGCCGTCAAGACCACTCCGGCCCAGTTCTCGGATGGCGGTCTGTCTGTCTCCGAAGGCCCGAAGGGCAAGACTATCATCCTGTTCTCGAACGACCTGGACAAGGTGCTTGCCGCATTCATCATCGCCAACGGGGCGGCCTCGATGGGTGCACCGGTCACGATCTTCTTCACCTTCTGGGGGCTGAACGTGTTGCGTACCAATCCGAAGCAGCGCCTGAAAAAGACTTTTATTGAAAAGATGTTCGGATTCATGATGCCGCGCGGAACCAGGGCATTGAAGCTGTCGAAGATGAACATGGGTGGCGCCGGAACGGTAATGATGAAAAAGATCATGAAGGACAAGAACGTCCTGTCGCTTGACGACCTCATCGAGAGCGCCAGGGACAACGGCGTGCGGCTTGTAGCCTGCGCCATGTCCATGGACGTCATGGGTATTAAACACGAAGAGATGATTGACGGCGTCGAGATCGCTGGCGTCGGCAACTACCTCGGGATCGCCGACGAAGGCAACGTCAATCTCTTCATCTGAGTACTCGGGCCTTTCCTGACCCGGTCAATCAACATTTTTGAACAAGTGTTCCTTCGTGCGCGCGCGTCTGTATTTTCCGGGGTTCTCGTTGTAATATTCTGGCGGCGAACGATTTCGCCTGCTGAAACGCGCTGACTCCCGGAGGTTCCATAATGCGAAAACTGATGATTCTTGCTGGTGTTCTGGCTGCCCTCACCCTCGTCGCCTGTGGCGATGGCGAAACGACTGGAGACGATGGAACCGTCCAGGATGTGATCGATGACAGCGGTTCCGAGGCGAATGTCGTTGAAGACACGAACGAACCGGACGCCGCCCAGGATTCCGGCGTGGACACCTCATGGATGGACATGGGGATCGAGGATTTCGTTGAAGATGTGCCCGAAGGCCCATTCTATCCGAAAGAGGAAGGCGACCTTGTGACCGTTTCCAACGGAGAAATCACCGTCGTACTCAATCTCGCGGAAGGAACGTTCAATATCGGCCGCAACCCGGGACTGGACGGGATCATCAACGCCACTTCGGAGGCCGTCGTAAAAAGCATCGAAGGGGACACAACCATCTCTTCCAGAAATCCTTCGCAGCGTGCCGGATGGGAGGCGAACTGGGCTCCCGATGGACTCGACGATGGCGTCACAGTGATGATGGAAACCCTTCCTGTCGGCTCAATCGGCGGTATCAGGACGTTCATCTCCCTGCATCGTAATTCGCCATCAGTGACGGTCAAAATGATGCTCGCCCTGCCGATCCGCGATGGCTTCCTGGTTAAGAGACTCAGCCCGGTCGTGGCCCGCGGCAGCGATGGTGGCGGTCTGCTTCTGGGTCCGAACACCGCTTCCGCAATGCTGGTCACAAACGGACACGAGATTGCCTATGACGGCAATGCCGAGTCCCTGAACGTCTCCGAGGCGACCGCGACGATGAACGGACCGGGCTACCTGGCAAACTGGAACGCCACCATCTGCACAAAGTTGAACAGTTGTGTTGTGGCTGGATTCCTGAACGTTGACCGCGGCTTTGGCGGAGTAGCCGTCGCGTCCTCGCCGGACGAGGCATTCGCGGTTGGGGACGACGCCGCGTTGTCGCTGTTCGAACTGCGTTCAACCATGGTTCAGGGCGCGTACGTCAGCCCGTCCAGAATCATCATGTCCGAAGTGGCCTACGTTGATTTCACGGACAACGCCAGCGAGGCGCTGACCCGTTACGGTCAGGCGATCAAGGTTTTCAACGCAATCCCCGATCTTCGTCCGGCACCCGCCATGTTCGCGGCAACAGTGGCCCTGTCCAGCCAGGATTCGACTCAGATTGCGACACTCATCGACCAATCGGTCGTTGATTTCCATCTGGACGGCATCCTGATCGATCAGGGATGGGAGGACGATGAGAAGGCCCCCGATTCGACAACCTTCCCGGCACAGGGCGGAACGAATGCAATGAAAGCGCTGGCCGACAAGATCAAGGGTCATGGACTGATGGCCGGTATCGCGCTGTCACCGTTCGTGTTCGATTCGGGCTCGGACTTCTATGCAGCCCACACCGATTGGATGCTGGAGCCGACCGACATTGCCATCGTAAGACTTGGCCTGGGGAACACTTCCAGGATTCTGGATCTGTCTGTGCCGGAAGCAGCGGCTTGGGCCACGAACTACATCAAGACCGCGGTCCAGGACTGGGGCTACGGATACATAAAGCTGTACGGCGTGGATCTGGGCTGTCTCGGTGACGGAGGCTCCGTGGCCGGTCAGACCGGACTGACTTCCATGCGTGATTTCCTTGAAGGCCTGCGCGCCGAACTGGGCGACACCGTTTACATCGAGATCGCCGAGGGTTCCATGGTCGGCCTGCAGTACGCCGACCTGATCGCCGCCTCGATGCCGAACTACGCTTCCTGGGCCGTTCCGCTTTCAAAGCTCGACGGAACCTCCTGGATGAACGCGATGTCGTGGTCGCGTCGCGCATTCCTGAACGGCACCGTGTTCAACGTAGTGCCCGGCAGGGTGTTAGGAAACGTCAGCCCCAGAGCTGCCGATCCCTCGCTCTTTCTGGCGCAGCAGCTGTCGGTCGTCACCGGCGGAGTGCCCAACCTGACCGAGATGGCCGCCGGATCCAGAAACCTGTTCGAGACATCCATGCGTCTGGTCAAGGCCCCCTGGTCACCCGACTTCGCTAAGGTGAAGATCCCCGAGACCTGGTACTCGCAGCTCGGGGACGTGGCCGAGGGAACCTGGCTGACCGGCTTCTTCCGTTTCGCCGGAAACACGGATCTGTACACGTTGGCGGCCACGGACGGCGGGCGTGTCAGAACGTTCGAACTACCGGTCGATTCAGGATCCTGGGTCGCGTTCAACACCTCCGACGGCTCCATGCTTTCCGTTGACGGAAAATGCGTGAATCCGCAGGGTGCCGAACTCACGGTCGATTTCGAGAACTCGGCCCAGGTCTTGACCGTGCGCCAGTTCGACGGCACGGCACCACAGTTCCTTGGCCTCAGCGACACCTTCGGTGGCGGCTTCGCGTTCGTATCCGGGATTCAGGCTGGCGCCACCGAGATGACGGTCACGATGAACCCACGCGGCACGGGCGGCAACAATCTGTGGTTCGCCATTCCGAAGGACGCCACGCCGACGGCCAAAGTCCAAGGTGAAACGGTCGACGTCTACACCGCCGACGCGGCCACGTGCTCCGACGCCACGATCGTTTCTGTCTTCTTCGCGGATACCGACCAGCAGGTGATCGTGACCCTCTCCATCTGAACCAGCCTCGGCCGGTATTGAAATCCGTGCAGGTGAAACCATGTCAGGAAAACTGTTAATCAGGGATCTTACACTGCGTGACGGACAGCAGTCCCAGTTCGCCACCAGGATGAACCAGTCGCAGGTCGATCGCGTCCTTCCGTTCTACAAAGACGCGAATTTTTTCGCCATGGAAGTCTGGGGCGGCGCTGTCCCAGACTCCGTAATGCGCTACCTGAACGAGGATCCATGGGACAGACTGGAATCGATCAAGGCGGGAATCGGGGATGCGTCGAAGCTGACTGCCCTGTCACGTGGACGCAACCTCTTCGGCTATAACCCATATCCAGACACGGTAATCGAGGGATTCTGCCGTAACGCGATTCATTCGGGCATCGGAATCATGCGCATCTTCGACGCACTGAACGACATCGACAACATGCGTTCGTCGATCAGGTTCGTTAAGGAAAACGGCGGCATGGCCGACTGCGCGGTGTGTTACACGGTGGACCCGAAGTTCACGACTGGCCAGCGATTCAAGGCTTTCCTGCGCGGAAAACGACTGCCCGGAAACGTGTTCGGTGTCGAGTATTTCGTCAGGAAGGCTATCGAACTCGAAAAGGCCGGCGCCGACATGATCTCGGTAAAGGACATGGCCGGACTGGTGGACCCCGAGACAGCCGGCAGACTGATCCCTGCCCTGAAGAAGGCGGTTCAAATCCCCATCAACATGCACACGCACTGCACGCCCGGGTTCGGTGTCGCGACATGCCTGATGGCGATGATATCCGGAGTGGACATCATCGATACCGTCGCCCTGCCCTTCTCCGGAGGCCCGGCTGCTCCGGCCTGGGAGATCATCGAACTGTTCGCCCGCAAGCTGGGCATCCAGACCGGTGTCAATCCAGAAGCGGTGAGCAGGATCAATCAGCAGTTGAGGGTGTTCAGGCAGGAGCTGGCCGAGTTCGACCAGTTCAAGCGACCGCCGCGGGAGTTCGACATCGCCTCGGAGACCCTGCCGGACGAGATCGACGCGCTGTTCGATTCGGCGATTGAAGCCGCGCAGGCCTTCAAGATTAAACGTCTGCTTGACGTCTGCCATCGGATTGAAGAGTGGTTCAACTATCCGCCGCCGGACGACATCGTCCGTGTCGCCCAGATACCTGGCGGCATGTACACGAACATGCTGGCCCAGATGAAGACGGCGAACCTGTCGAACTACATGGGCGAGGTGCTCAAGACTGTTCCGTCGGTCAGGCTGGCCGCCGGACTGCCGCCGCTGGTCACGCCGACAAGCCAGATCGTGGGAGTTCAGGCAGTGATGTGCGTGATCAACAAGCACAAGGGACGGCCTGTGTGGGAGAACCCATCCTCGCAGTTCGTGAACCTTGTCAAAGGATCGTACGGACACACTCCGATCCCGGTGAGTCCGGATTTCCGCCAGCAACTGGCAGGTGTTCGAGACGAGGTTCCGTACGACACCTCAGCATACAAAAAGCAGGACAATCCGCAGATTGCAGAGTTCGGCGGCGTCACTCTGGCGCAGAACGACAAAGAGGAACTGCTGCTTGAGCTGTTCCCGAACGTGGCGGGTCCATTCCTGAAGGGTCTGCGAAAGGCTGATTTCGAAGCCGCGCAGGCAGGACAGGCCGCCGAGGCAGCGATGATCAACGCCCCCCTGTACGAAGCCCTGTCCGGCAACTACCTGGCCTGACGCCGGAATCCGTCGCCGATCCTGTCCCTGTCCGTGTAGCGGCGAATCACATTC
>CAZNJW010000027.1:0-24586 GCA_964573455.1 uncultured Anaeromyxobacteraceae bacterium
ATTGCCCAGTCAGGCGATAAGGTGGGCTTCGAACCTCCAGTGGCGATTCCTTACAACGGCCAGGAGCCGGTGGCTCTGGAGCTTGCCGACATGAACGGCGACGGCTATCTCGACATCGTGGTGCTGGACAGGGATGATTCGTCGGTGTCGATCTATGTCAATCTTGCCCAGCGTCATTTCAGCGAGCCATTCAGGTTCGACACCGGAACGACTCCAATTGAGATGTCGGTCGTGGACGTGGACGCTGACGGATGCCTGGATATCGTGACCGTCGATCGACAGGGAAGAACCCTGACCAGCCTCAGAAACACCGCCATCTCGTGCAGAAACTAGGATCGCGCGCCGTTTCCGCTAATCTTCTTTCTGGATTGAATCGACTGTGGTCCGCGCCTGAAGACTACTCGTCTTCGCACGTTTCGCGTATGTCAACGAACACGAAACGATTGCAGTACGGACAGGTGTGCAGAGCGTCGTTGCGCAGAAGGGTGTTGTACAGCTGCGGAGGCAGGCGCCTGTGGCATCCGCCGCAGCTTCCCTTGGTGTCCACCGGGACGACCGCCATCCCCAGCCAGGCCTTCTGGATGCGTTTGTAACGTCTGAGGGTCTCGGGCGGGATGTTCGCCTCGTAATCCTTGTAGGAGTGCTCGAGCGAGCCGATATGCGAGTCGAGCTGGGCAACGCGTTCCACGGAGGACGCCTGCTCGCGGGACAGGGCCTCGCGCATCTCGTCCAGCAGCTTCTCTTCCTCGTCGACAGCGGCTTTGAACTCCGTCATCACCGCCTGCAGCTTGAGGATCTCCTCCTCACGGACCTGGTTGCCGTGCCGGAGGCTTTCGATCTCGCGCTGAACCGCGGCGTATTCCTTCTGCTTGCTCAGGGCGTTCAGTCGCATCTGGGCGCGTTTGATCTTCTCGTTGTCTTCCTTCAACTCACGGTCGCGTTCCTGATACCACTTTTCGGCCTCGCGCAGCTTGTCGCGCTTCTCTGACTGTTCCCGCTCCAGTTCGGCTACCCTTGCCACAAGGTCCTGGACGCGGTCGGTGATTGCCTGGCGTTCCTTTTCGGCGTCGATCCGATCCTGATCAACATCCTGCAGCGCACGCAGAGCGTTAATGACTTCTTTCAAAACAGCGCCTCCTGATTGGTTGAAATTGCGGAAAAATGCTGGAAGGTGCGAAGGTTTCCGGAGTATCGGATACAAAAAAGGCGCCGTATGAGGGCGCCCCGTATCCGTGAGAACCGGCCCATGGCTGCAACCGCTGGTGCGGGCCGCCGTCGGGCCATTGATTTCATCGAAGGCTTTATTGCCAACCCCATCGCCACCACACGGTATCTGGTGGGCCCACCTGGGCTCGAACCAGGGACCAACCGGTTATGAGCCGGTGGCTCTACCAACTGAGCTATAGGCCCATCGGGCACAAAAGCGGACGCATTATACGCGATTGACCCGCTGAGTGCAATGGAAAGATCCCTGGGGATCAAAGGTTGGAAATTCGCCGTCTTGTCCAGGCGGATCGAGGCCTCTTGTCGCGGATGATGTCGGCCCAGACCTTGAAGAAGGAATCGCCGATCTGGTGTCCGACGACGTCGATTTCGGTTTCGGCGACGAGCTTCAGCGGAATCTGGAACCCGCCCGAGAAGGTCCTTCCGCCACAGTCTATCGGGAAGCTGAAAACACGGGACAGGGCGCCCTCGATGAACTTGAACGGTTCAAGATCGGCGTCGACGGTCCTGAGGGAGCCGACAATGTAGTTGTCCACGACACCGAACACGATTATTGCCGTCGTTTTGTCCCCGCGAATCAGGAAGTCGGCGGTCTGGCCGATCGTGTCCCGCGCGCTCTTGGCAACCTGTCCGGCGAACGCGATGGTAAGGCCGTTGTGACTTTCCCTTGCCCCGAGAGCGGCGGCGAGTGTGTTGATGAACGGGCGTCCAACAGGCGTGTTGACCATCGTGCGGATCAGTTCGGTCGACGCTCGTGGCGCCAGGAGCGCGGCGGCTTCGTAGTCCTGTGCCTTGGCGGTCAGGAAGTTCTGTGTGTCCGTCCTGATCCCGAACATCAGGGCGGTCGCGACGCGGCATGATTCCGAAGGATCGAGCTCGAAATGTTCGAGCATGTATTTCATGTGGTGCGCCATCACGCTGCTGGTGCTGCCAAAGGCCGGTGCCTGCTGCGCGAACATCGCGCCGGTGGGGATTTCCACGTGATGGTCGATGTGCGCGACCAGTTCCAGTTTTCTGGAGTATCCGATCGGCAGGCGGGCGTTCTGGCGATCCACCACGCAGTAACCGGAGTAGCCGACCCGGGGAAGATGCTCGACGTACTTGAACGGGATTTCGAGCATCTGGCAGAAGGCGATGTTGTCCGGTCGCGACAGGATCTCGAACGTCAGGATGTCCATGGTGACGCCGACGGCCTTCGCGATGATTTTCAGGGACCAGGCCGACGCCAGACCGTCCGGGTCGGGCGAACCGATCACGGCCACGAACAGGCGCTTGCCCTGGTACCTGGAAAGAACTTCCAGCAGCTCTGTTGTCCTGGCATCGAATCCGTTCATAAAGCCCCCCCGCCAGTGCGAACCGAACCGGACGATTCTATCACGGGAAATCGCGAATGCCGCAATACTATTGAATTGTGCGACGATTAAGGGTGTTAAACCCTAGGCTTGACCCTGCGGCTCGCGCGCGACCACCACCAGGGCGGGCCTGAGCACGCGACCATTCAGAAGATACCCCTTCAGGATCTCGGCGGCCACCATTCCAGGCTGAACATCGGATGTTTCAATCTGCTGAAGGGCGTCCTGGAAGGATGGGTCGAACGGCTTTCCGATCGATTGAAGCGGCGTGACACCTTCCCGCGCCATCACGTTCAGGAATTCGTGGATCACCAGATCCAGGCCGGCGGTGATCGCCTGTCCCTGGCCGGTCTGCCTGGCGGAATCAAGCGCGCGTTCGAGGTTGTCGATGACCGGCAGGAAATCCTTGAGCAGCCTCTCGTTGGCGTACTTCTGCTGCTCTTCGCGCTCGCGTATGCGGCGTTTCTTGAAATTTTCGAATTCGGCGGCCAGCCTGAGCAGCCTGTCCCTGGTGTCGGCCAGTTCGATCGACACCGGATCATCTCCGATCCCCGCGATCGACGGTACCTTGGGTTCAGGGATCGGTTCGTGAATCACGTCCACTGGGATCCCGTCAGTGACCGTGGTCTCTTCGGAGTCCTCAACCACAGCCGGATCGAATTCAAGTTCTTCCACAGGAATTCCATCCTCGCCACAGGTGATCGGGGGTTGGGCCGGCTGATCGGCCTGGGTATCGACGGGCGGGGCGCCCGCACCAATGCCGAATTCATCAAAGAGATCCTTCTTTTCCCGGGAGTCCATCGCATTCTCCGTGGTCATAGCCGCCCGAGGTAATGGCGGCTTCCCGCTATATGTAGGTGTTGCACGGTCCTTTGTCAATCGGGATATGGGATTGGGACTCTTCGATTACTACCCGAGCGCTGATATCGTGGTCCGTCTGGCTGATTTCAGACGGTGCGCTCATACTGTCCAGGCGCAGGACATGCGATCAGTCCGGGGATAACAGCAGGGATACTCCTTCCCCTTTTTCGTATGCTAAACTGCCTGCATCACCTGACTCGGAGGCCTTTATGATGACCAGGTTCTTCACGACAGGGACAACCATCGCGACTTTTGTGCTGGCCGTCGCGCTGGTCTGCCCCGTTGCCCGGCCGGCGGTCGCGCAGACCGACGGTTTCAAGGAATTGAAACGCACGAAGGATGGCATCACTGTCAGCCGCAAGCCTGGCAGGACAAAGGGATTCTACGTTCTGCGGTTTGAGTCGACCTCGCCCGTCTCGCCCGAACGACTGATCTCGAAGGCCTGGGACACGTTCGCCATCGCCATGCCACCGGTCAAGGAGCGGAGTTTCATTAAACGCGGCGCTGATGAACTGGTGTTCTACGACAGGGTCGCGACTCCGGTCGTGTCCGATCGCGACTACACGATGAAGATCAATCGTGTCAGTAACGGCGAGGTCCTGCGGCTGGATTTCGGCACGACCGACAAGTTCGGGCCTCCGCCGGACCCCGCCTACGTCAGGATGGGTATGGTCAAGGGTTACTGGCAGGCCGAGCCGGACGGCCAGGGCGGCAGCAAGGTCCGCTATGAGGTCTACAGCGAGCCCGGTGGCTCAATCCCCGCAGCCATAGTCCGCGACGCCATGCTGAAAGAAGCTCTTGGCGACTACCGTCGAACATTGAAGGATGTCAGGAAGTAACCGTGCGGGTTTCGCCGCGATCCGGTGAAGTTTGAACACCGGATCGCGGTTCTGGCGTCAGATGATGCCCTGCTCGACCATGGCGGTGGCGACCTTCATGAAGCCGGCGACGTTCGCGCCCTTCACGTAGTCGACAGAGCCGTCTTCGCGCTTGCCGTGGGTCACGCATGCCTCATGAATCGAGTTCATGATTCCGTGCAGCTTTTCGTCGACCTCGGCGGGGCTCCAGCTCATGCGGATGCTGTTCTGGGTCATCTCGAGACCGGAGGTGGCAACACCGCCGGCGTTCGCCGCCTTACCGGGGGCGAACAGGATCTTGGCCTGCTGGAACAGGTGAACGGCTTCCGGGGTGCAGGGCATGTTCGCGCCTTCAACCACGCAGCCACAACCGTTGTTAAGCAGGTTCCTGGCGTCTTCCGCGCCCATTTCGTTCTGGGTCGCGCAAGGCAGCGCCACGTCGAGCTTGCGCTCCCACGGCCTGCGGCCAGCGACGAACTCGACGCCGAAACGCTTCGCGTAGTCCTCGGCCCGGTCGTTGTTCGAAGTGCGCATCTCGACCAGGTAGTTCCACTTCTCCTGGGTGCCGATGCCGTCCTTGTCGTAGACGTAGCCGTCCGGACCGGAAATGGTGACGACCTTGCCGCCCAGCTGGGTGACCTTCTGGCAGGCGCCCCAGGCGACGTTGCCGAAGCCCGAGATACCGACGGTCTTGCCTTCAAAGCTCTGGCCGTTTCTCTTCAGAATTGCGTCAGTCATGTAGGTGACGCCGAAACCGGTCGCCTCGGGACGAACCAGCGATCCACCCCAGGTCCTGCCCTTGCCGGTCAGGACGCCGGTGAATTCGTGGGTGAGCTTGCGGTACTGTCCGAACATGAAGCCGATTTCCCTGCCGCCGACCCCGATGTCACCAGCCGGAACGTCGGTGTCCGGGCCGATGTACTGGAACAGCTCGGTCATGAATGCCTGGCAGAAACGCATGATCTCGCCTTCGGAGCGTCCGCGGGCGTTGAAGTCCGCGCCACCCTTGCCACCGCCCATCGGCAGCGTGGTCAGGGCGTTCTTGAAGATCTGTTCGAAACCCAGGAATTTCAGGATCGACAGGTTAACGGACGGATGGAAGCGGATACCGCCCTTGTACGGTCCGATAGCGCTGTTGAACTGGACGCGGTAACCGCGGTTGACCTCGACCTCGTTGCGGTCGTTGACCCAGGCTACGCGGAAGGTGTGAACGCGTTCCGGCTCGACAAGCCTTCCAAGCACGTTCGTACCCTTGAAGGCGGGATTCGACTCGACGATATCCCAGATATTGTCGACGACTTCCGCCACGGCCTGAATAAACTCCGGCTGAGCCGGGTTCTTCGCGGCGACCTGTTCCATAAATTCCTGACGAGTCATTTGGAAACCTCCAGAGGCGAGTACGGGAAACCCCGGGGGGCAGGGCTTGACTTTCGAGGCTGTCGCCGCAAAAACGATCAGAAGCCGCCGGCCCGGACAGGTCGACTTCACACAATGTGAAACGCCTGCAGCCGTAAGTGTTCCTAGCCTAAAGTACTTGTTTAGTCAATACTGTGCCGGATGCACGGACCATGAAGGTGGCCATGCCGGACTCGAGGGGGAAGAAAGGATGTTCGACGCCGAGATTCGTTCGTCGCTTCAGAGGCTCAAAGCCATCGAAGAAAGCGGCCACGAGCTGACAAGGTGGCGGGTCAACGAAATACTGTTGTGCTCCAGCTACTACGATGCATTCATCTTTGAACAGGACGGATTGCTCACTGAGCAGCTTTACGGTGAGTACAGCGGTCTGAACCTCAGTTTCCCGCCACGAGTCAGACATGCGGCCTCGCCAGCCGACGCAATGGATGCACTGTCCGAGAAGCGTTTCGACATGGTGATCATCATGCCGCGCCTCGGCGACAAGACCTTCGGCGAGCTGGCCGCGGACATCAAGGCAGGCCACCCGGATCTACCGGTCGTGCTGCTGATCAACAACATCTCGGACCGCGAACGGGTTCGTGGCGCTACCACCGGGCTTGTCGATGACGTCTTCCTCTGGGCGGGCGACAGCAAGGTGTTCCTGGCGATGATCAAGTCGACGGAGGACCGCCACAATATTCGTCACGACACGCTGGTCGGCAACGTACGCGTCATTCTTGTGGTCGAGGATTCTGTTCAGCATTATTCATATTTTCTTCCGCTGCTCTATTCTCAACTCGTCAAACAGACGCAGATGCTGATCAACGAAGGTGCCTCGGAGAGCGTGCGTCGTGCAAGGATGCGTTCCAGACCGAAAGTGATCAGTGTCCACGACTTCGACGAGGCGGCAGCGGCATTCAGGGAATACAAGGACTATCTCATCGGCATCATTTCGGACGTGGAATACCTTCGTGGCGGGCGTATGGATGATCAGGCAGGCGTGGCCTTCCTTGAAATGGTGCGCCATGAGAAGGCGACGCTTCCGGTGCTTCTGCAGTCCGCCGAACCGGGAAACCGCGTTCACGCCGAGCGCCTCGGAGCCTGTTTTGCCGACAAAAACTCTTCGTCGCTGACGGTCACGCTGAAGGATTTCATTGTAACCCAGCTTGGCTTTGGCGACTTCGTCTTCCGGATGCCGGACGGCTCTGAGGTCGAGACCGTTTCCAATGTCTCCGAGTTCATAGACGCGTTGGCCCGCGCACCGATCGAAAGCGTTGGCTGGCACGCCAGGCACAACCATTTTTCGGGTTGGTTGATGGCGCACGGCGAGATCGACTTCGCACGAAGAATTCAGCCGCTGAGCATCTCGAATTTCGAATCGCTCGAGGAAGTCAGAATATACCTGCTCAACGTGTTCGAGGAGGCGCGCCGCGCGGCGAATCGCGGCAAGGTGGTGGACGTCGTCGACTGGGAGCGCAGCGAACGCGCCGAGATGGTCAGGCTGGCCGATGGATCGATGGGCGGCAAGGGGCGCGGCCTGGCCTTCCTCAACTCGTCACTGAGCATGATGTCGATGTCCTCGCGTTATCCCGGTGTGGAAGTTTCGCTTCCGCTGACCGCATTCATCGGGACGTCGGAATACGACGATTTTATTGAACACAATGGAATTGAAGGAGAGCTGGACGAATTGCCGGACGCGGCGATCCGCGAACGTTTTCTGGAAGGAAACCTTAGCCCCGATCTGAAACGGAGCCTGCTTGAACTGGTGCAGTCGATTGACGTGCCCCTGGCTGTCAGGTCTTCTGGCCTGCTGGAGGATTCACAGGCTTGTCCGCTGGCCGGCGTGTATCGGACTGTGATGGTGCCAAATTCGTCCGTTGAGATCGGAACCCGCTACCACGAGCTTACAAGGGCGGTCAAGCTCGTGTTCTCCAGCGTCTACGAGGGCCGGGCACGTCAATTCCTGGCTGGAAGCCGTTTCAAACCTCGAGACGAGAAGATGGCCGTGATCGTTCAGGAGATGGTCGGTCGCAGGCATGGCGCCCACTTTTACCCGGACGTGTCCGGGGTCGCCCAGTCCTTCAACTTCTATCCGACCGGCTCGTTGAAATCCTCGGACGGGATCGCCAGTATCGCGCTCGGACTCGGGCGTACTATCGTCGATGGGGGGCGGGTCTTCCGATTCTGTCCGGCATTCCCGCGCGCCGACATCCTTACATCGCGTGACCTTATGAGCAACGCGCAGACACGATTCTGGGCGTTGCGCCTCGATTCACACGTCGGTGATTTGGTGGAGGACGAGGTCGATACCCTTGAACTGCTCGATCTTGGAGATGCCGAGCGGCACGGCGTTCTTCGTGGACTGGCGTCCAGATGGGATACGTTCAATGGCAGGATGATTCCGGATCTCGACGGCCCCGGCCCACGCATTCTCGACTTTGCGGGGATTCTCAAGTATGGAACCTTCCCCCTCGCCAATATCGTCCGGGACTTGATGGCTCTGGGCGAGGAGGCATTTTCCCTGCCCATCGAGTTCGAATTCGCGGCCAACATGACGCCCGGCCCGTCCGGCCGCGCCGAGTTTTTCGTGCTGCAGATCCGTCCACTTGCCATTGACAAGGCGTTCGTCGAGGTCCCCTTGATGGACAGACAGACCGCGGGCCCGGACGTCTTCCTGTATTCTTCGGAGTCGCTGGGAAACGGCGAGGTGAACGGTTTAAGCGACATCGTGATGGTCGATCCCGATAGCTTTCTGACGACAGAAACCCTTGAAATCAGGCAGGAGATCGCCTCACTGAACGCAGAGCTGCGGGGGCAGGGACGCGGATACCTGCTGATAGGTCCCGGCAGGTGGGGGTCAAGCGACCGCTTCCTGGGAATCCCGGTGACCTGGTCCGACATCAGCGAGGCCATCGCGATCGTCGAGATGGATCTGAAGGACTTCCGCGTCGAATCATCCCAGGGAACCCATTTCTTTCACAACCTGGTGGCGCGCAATGCCGGTTACATGAAGATCAGGTACTCAAGGCCGGATTCCTGGCTGGACATGACGGCCACCAGGGGCTGGTCCGTGGTAGGAAGAACAACTCACTGCATTCATTTCAGAACGTCGACCCCCCTGACTATCGCGATGGATGGTCGCGGCGGCCGGGCCGCGGTGTTCGCCAGCGGAACACGCCTTGCCGATCCTGTTCGCGAAAAGGGGCAGGGGGTCTGACCAGTCAGTCAACCAATTCGATCGAACCGTTGATGACACGCTTCACGTCGGACAGGTTCAGTCCGCAGTAGTGGGGGATCACCAGCGTGGCGTTCGCTTTCTGTTCGGGCAGGATCGTTTCGTTGTTTATCAGTATCGATTTCATACCGGCTGCCGCCGCGGCCTGAAGGCCCGAATCGGCGTCCTCGAAAACGACGCAACGCCGGGGTGGCAGGCCGATCCTTTCGGCCGCGTCCAGGAAGATCCTTGGATCAGGCTTGTGGCGGTCGACGTCGTCGCCCGACAGGATCGTCTCGAAGAACCCGGACAGCCCTGTTACCTCAAGTATCAGCCGCACATACGGTCCTGGCGACGAAGATGCGACGGCCATGCCGAATCCGCCGTCCCTGACTGCCTGGCAGAACTCGAAGACACCGGGAATCAGCATGACTCCCTGTGTCCGGATCAGTGCTTCGACCAGTTCCATCCGCTTTGCCACCAGATACTCGGGCTGCCAGGGCAGATCGAATCTGTTTCGGTAAAAGCGCATGTTCTCGAGGGCGGACCTGCCTGGAATGGCAGCGCGTTCAGCGGGTGTGAGTTCGGCGGCCGATCTGCCGGCCTTCTTCAGGATGTATGCCGTGGCCTTCTGGTAAAGGATCTCGGACGCCACCAGCGTTCCGTCCAGATCGAAGATTGCACCGTATTCGTTGCGGTTCATCGTCGGATGATAATCGGCGGCCGCCCGAACAGTCAATCAACCGGTGGCAGTACACGGATCTCGGTTTCGAGCCTGCCGCACACATGGCACCATTTCTCGTCAGGGTGGCCGACCACGATCATCGAATGGACGCGTTCGTGATCGTTGAAGCCGAGCGCGCGGTGGATAGGTTTTGAATGGCTTGCGGCCTCGACCACCATGCCAATCAGGCAGGTTCCGAAACCCATCGAGTGCGCGGCAAGGACGATATTCTGGGTCGCCAGAAGCGCGTCCTCGGCCGGGCACGAAGCACCAGGTCTGGAACCGATCACGATGGCCGATGGCGCGCCGTGAAACAGCATGTCGCGCCTGCCGGCCTTGAATTCGGAAATACCTTGCGCGACCTGTGACGCGTACGCTTTATGGTATTCGCGAAGCTGCCGCGAGAAGAGACGCGCGATCGGGTTCGCGGCCAGCCGGTTCAGGCCTTCGAAGAATCGCATCGTCAGCATTCCGACTTTCGTCAGGTGGGCGCGGGTTGGAAGTATCGACCACGTCCAGAGCTGGCAGTTCGTGCCGGAAGGAGCCAGACATCCGATCTTCACCAGGTCCTGCAGAACGTCGAGCGACACCGGCTCGTCCGTGTAGTTTCTGGTGGAGCGCCGCGACGCCATCAGGCTGGCCAGGGCCGCTACGTCACCGGAACCGAACGGTCGCCAGCGATCGTCGAGCCGGAAACCGGCGAAGCTGCTCATCGACGGGTCAATCGCACCGACGGTGGCAGCACCGGTCGGACATACAGCCTGACAATGGCCGCAGTTCAGGGAACTCGTTCCGGTCACCCTGGCCTTGCCGTCGATGACGGTAATCGTGTCCTGTGGACAGACCCTGACGCAGCTCCCGCAGCCGATGCAGAGATCGGCGTCTATCACGGTGGTGACACGGTTATTCATCGAGCAGTCTCCGTTACGACTGGAGCAGTCCGCGGCACTGGTCTATTCCACGGGCATCGCGTCGGGATCGAGGGTCGAGTCCAGGATGTCGTCGGGACGGACCTTCGGCTTCGGTTTGTGAGTGTAGCTGACCCCGATCGTGAATACGTCGATAGAGCCTTCGTAGTGGCCGTTGTTGACGACGTATCCGGGGCGCATCACGGTCCCGGCCTTGCCGTCGACGGTCGTGATGTCCATGATCTGCTGGGTGATTCCGCCATCGGTAACGTCGCGCGGCATCTGGAATATGTGGTTGTAAGAAAAGCCGATCTCGAATCCGTACACGTTCGTCGAGGCGCCGACAGCGACACCGAAACGTTCCCACGAAGGCAGGTCCAGGTTGGTCCATGCGTTCGGCTGGGCCGCCGATTCCCACCATGTTCCGAGGCGGATCGTCAACCACGGGTCGATGGCGTTGTATTGGCCGCCCAGGCGGACGCTGTGGGTGTCCACGTTGTTGCGGGGGATCGTGACGTCCATCGCGGACAGTGTCACGCCGGGGCCTTGAACCTCATCGAGCATCTTCATGTAGAACGCGTCCATCGCGGACCAGTTCTCCCAGACGTAGTCCACCTCGATATCGAACAGTTCACGCCCCTGCCAGTCGTACGCGTACCTTAGACCGGTCTGGATGTGGCACGGAAAGGTGAAGCTGAGCTCTCCGGGGATGGTGGATTTGTAGTTCTGGTAAACTGATTGTTCGTTGCCGCTTATCGTGATGTCACCGGTCGCGTTCACGTTGTAAGGCACCACCCGGGCGTTGAAGCCGATC
Source organism: uncultured Anaeromyxobacteraceae bacterium (assembly GCA_964573455.1). Lineage (GTDB taxonomy): Bacteria > Myxococcota_A > UBA9042 > DTJE01 > DTJE01 > JAGOFO01. Next base: position 11,350 of record CAZNJW010000027.1, read on the forward strand.
TCGAACTTCTTCAGGCCCTTGAACATCTGCAGAGGCCTGACCCAGAACCCGGCCAGCATCGAGAAGGCTCCCCAGTCCGAGACGTTCACGTCGGTGATGATGTCGTTTGAGTTATTCACGGGCGTGTTCTGATTGCTGTAGGACGCCGGGCCCATGATCGCCATCTGGTACTTCAGGTATGGGACCATGACGTACTGGAACGTCACGCCCAGGCCGAACCATTCCTTGTATTTCCAGGCAGCCGAGAAATCCACATACATCACGATGGTGTCCATCGAGCTGAACATGTATTTGTTGCCCGCGTCAAAGGTGTTCGGGAAGGTAACCTTTCCGGTCGCTGTCGGCGCGTGGAAGCCGATTCCGAAACCCCAGTCCTTCAAGCCGAAGTCGCTGACAAGGAAGACCGAAGCGCCCAGGGGAAACAGCTTGTCGCTATTCGTGACCGTGTCGAAGCTGTGCGGGAACCCTTCCGGCTGCGGATCGTAGAAATCCCGGTAGAGGACCTGGCCGGTGTCGGGATCCCTGGTCACGCGCTGCAGACTGACGTCGGCGCGCTTGAACGACGTGTCCATCAGGGACATGTTCAGGCTGACGTACGCCTGCGTGCCATCGAAAAGGGCCAGCCTGGCTGGATTCCAGTAGATCGCCGAGGCATCGTCCGCAGCCACCGTGAAAGCGCCACCGCGGCCGACCGCGTGCAGGCCTTGAGGTCCGTACTCGAAACCGGCGGCCAGTGCGCCGCCGGGCAGGGCGGTCAGTAATGAGGCTACCAGAATCGCGGCTGGTCCAAGTCTTCGTTTCGTCATCGGTTCACCGTAGGTTTATCTATTATCAATGGCTGTGACGAGTTTCACCAGTCGGAACGCAAATTACCAGCCCGCCCGGGTTCGGTCAAGATTCTTGATGACCTCCGGTTGAAGTCTTTTTGGCCAGGATTCCGACATGTAAGGTTGCCGCTTCATTTCATAAATGTATAATTCCGTCGTCTCATTCCGAGGTGACCTCGTGAGAGGATTCCGGATTATGATGGTTGCTGGATTTGTGGCGGTTCTCGCCGTCGCCTGTAATGAAGAAGAGCCCGTCGATGACACGGGCAACACGCCAGATGTGGTGAATCCCGATGATGTCGGGTCGGATCAGGCCACTGGCGAGGACATCCCGCAGTCCTCGGCCTGCCTGTCGTGTCTTGCCGCTGGTCAGACCTATCTGTTCCGTCAGCTTGACGTGACCGAGCCCTCAACGCCGATGGAGCTGCCCAATCTGCTCAACGGCATCTGGGCCCCGGACATCGTGGACTACCGCCTGAACATCATGCTTCGCATCGAAGAGGTCATCCCCCAGGACGACGGCATGCTGCTCAAGACAACCGCCGGTTCCGCCTGGCACAACCTGCCGTTCGACCAGGTGGTCGGAATCGAGCACGGCCTGGTGCCCGATTCGTTCTTCTTCAATGTGATGGAGTACACGTCGACGGTCTACCTGAAGGTCGACGCGCAGTGCAACTTCGAGACGGTCAACAGCCCCGTCGACCAGTCGGCACCTTACCTGAACTTCAGGCCCGGTCCGGTGGATCGCTGGTTGATCTGCTCGGGCGGCAACGAGGCTCTGGATCTTCCGGAGAACACGGTTCCGATCAGGAAGCTGCGCGCGGCCGGTCGTTTCAACGACACCTGCACCGGCATGACCGATGGCGAGTTGAACGGTTGCATCAGCAAGGACGCCGCCTGCGAGATCTGCGATTTCCTGACGGCCCCGGATTACAGCCTGTGGGAAACGGTTACCCCGAATCCGTCGGTCACGCCGGTTCCCTGCACCGCGTCATACTGTGAGCATCATTGTGGCGCAATGCCCTGGACCAACTTCGGTGGCGTCGTCGTCGGGTTCGAGGTTCCGCTGAACTGCGATATCGACGGCGACTCGGTGAACGAAGGATTCGCACTGAAGAGCGCTTTTTACACCGAGACCGTTCCGTACGCCGATCCCGAATAACCCCCGCATTCACGCAATCCGCTGGTTCTTGAACGAGATGTAGTAGATCACCGGGATAATGTAGAGGGTCAGTATGGTCGACAGGGCCAGTCCGGCGACCATCGCCCAGGCAAGCCCTTCCCACAGCGGTCCGCCGAACAGTCCAAGCGGAATCAGGCCGCCGATCGTCGTGCCTGCCGTGAGAACGATCGGCCTGAAGCGGGCGATCCCGGCCTGGATAATAGATTCTTTCAAGGGCTCGCCGGCCTTCTGCGCCTGTTCGACGAACTCGACCCAGACGACGGCGTTCTTGATCACCATGCCGGCCAGCGAGACCACACCCAGGAATTCCATGAAGCCCAGACTGTAGCCGCTGATGTACAGGCCTATGACCGCGCCGATGATGGCCAGTGGGACGCTGGACATGATGACCAGCGATTTCTTGATTGACTTGAACTGGATCGTCAGCATGAACATCAGTCCCAGAACGATGATGATGAATATGACGATCAACTGGTTGAACGCGGCCGTGCGCTCTTTCTCCTCGCCCTCGGACAGCAGCTTGTAGCCCTCCGGTATCTTCAGGGACTTGATCCTGGGCCAGGCGTCTTTCATCACCTCGGATGCCAGCCTGCCGCTGACGTCCGACAGCACGGTCACGACCCTGTGGTTCTGGCGCCGATGGATCACGCCAGGCGCCCACGAAGGTTCGATCTCGGCGATCGCGGAGAGCGGAACCTTGGCCCCGGTCGCGACCGAAGTGACCCTGAGTTCGTCCAGGGTTCGTTTCTCGTTGCGCGCGGCCTCGTCGGAGCGTAGAACCACGGGAACCTTCCGTTCCTCGGTGCGTATTTCGGTGACCGGCAGCCCTTCCTGAGCCGTCAGCATCGCCAGGGCGACTTCGGTGTTCGAGATACCCGCCATCAGCGCTGCCTCGGAATCCACCTTCACCTTCAGGCTCTGGATTTCCTGTCCGAGGTCGTCGCGCACCATGTCGGTTCCCGGCGTGGTCTTCAGGATTTCCTGAATCTGCTGACTGATTCCCCTCATCACGTCGATGTCCGGGCCCTCAATCTTGATAGCGATCGGCGCCTCGACAGGGATAGCCAGCAGCAGGTTCTGCGGGATCACTCTGGCACCAGCGATGGTCGCCCTGAACTCGTTACGCAGCCTGTCGACCATAGCCCGGGTCACCGACTTGTCCCTGGTCGTGACCATGAACCTGGCGTAGTTGGGGGCGTTGAACTCGGGCATGACGGCGATCTGGAACCGGGGTCCGCCCTCGCCGATATAGGCGGCGTAGTTGACGATGTCCGGCTCCGCCGCAAGCCGCTCTTCCACGACCTTGACCATTTCCTCGGTCTTCTCGACGCCGGCCCCTTCGGGCAGCCGCACGTCGATGGTCATCTGATCCCGGTTCCAGGTCGGGAAGAACGAGATGCCGACTATCGGGATCATCGCCGCGGACCCGACGAGCGCCAGAACCGTGGCCGCGACGACCAGCCATCTGAAGCGCATGCCGCCTTGCATCAGCCTGCTGTAGATGCGTCGCACAGGTCGATTCTGCCGTGCCGTCAAATCGACCTTTTTGACCTTGACGAAACGTGCGGCCAGGATCGGAATGACCGTGACCGCGATCAGGTACGAAAACAGCATCGAGACCGTGATGATCCACGGCAGCGATCTGGTGTACGAGCCGATCTCGGCCTGAAGAAGCAACAGCGGAATGAACGCGATGCATGTCGCCAGGGTGCCTGTCAGGGCCGGGATCATCAGTTCACGGGTACCGTTCACGGCGGCTTCGTCAGGCGGCTCGCCACGCTCCATCCTGACGTGGATGTTGTCGATCATGATGATCGAGTTATCGACAAGCATGCCGAGCGCCACGATGAAGGACGCGATGCTGACCATTTCAAGATCGATCTTCAGGGCGGGCATCAGCGCGATCGTGGCCATGATGGCCAGCGGAAGGCTGACCGCCACGATCATGGTCGACCTGATGCCCATCAGCAGCAGCATGACCAGAACGACGATCACCAGCCCCTCGAACAGGTTCTCCATGAAAAGGCCGACGAATTCGTCGACCTCGCGCGGCTGGTCGTGAACGAGAGTCAGCTTGATATGATCCGGAAGGCCCTTCTCGAATTCGGACACGACCTTTTTTACGTCGCGCCCCATCGCCACGACGTTGAACCCGTCCCTCATCTTCACGTCGATGCCGAGGCTGGGGACCCCCATCGTCCGCATCTTCGAGATCGGCGGTTCGCGGTAGGCACGCCGGACCGAGAAGACATCACGGACCTTCAGCGGCGCCCCGGTCTCACGAGACACGTCGATGACGGCGTTTTCGATCTGCTCGACCGCCTCGAAGGCCCCGGAGGTGTCCAGGCGGAGATCCTGATCGTGGGTTCGCACATAACCAGCGGGCAGATTGACGTTCGAGGCGTCCAGGATCCTTGATGCCACCAGCGGCGAGAAGTTGTAGAGGGAGAAGCTCTCCATCGGTCCTTCGATGTAGATGACCTCTTCCTGTTCGCCCAGGAAAGTCACCTTGCTGACCGATTCGACGGCGCGGATCTCGCGTTTCAGCCGTTCTGCCCAGTCTTTCAGTTCGGTCGGTGGCGCCGTCTCTGAGCTGAGCGAGTAAACCATCGAGGTCACATCGCCCATGTCGTCGTAGACGATCGGGCCAATCACGCCGCCGGGCAGATCGGACCTGGCCTCGTCGACCAGGTTCCGCAGGCGTTGCCATTCCATCTGTTCGTCGGCATCGAAGTTGATGTTCAGGATGATCAGGGACAGGTTCTCGCGTGTTATCGAGGTCAGGTTCTTGATCGTTCCGAGTTTTTCGATCTGGTCTTCCAGCTTGGTCGTCACCATCCGTTCTATGTCTTCGGCGCCCTTTCCGGGCCAGATGGTGTAGACGATGGCATACGAGATCTTGACCTCGGGGTCCTCGCGGCGACTGATGGTGTTGTATGTCCACAAACCCCAGACCATCATGCCCGCCACGAGCATCCAGACGATGACGCGGTTATTCAGTGCGAATCGGGGGATGTTCATTGCACTGTCACCTTCTCGCCGGGTGTGACGAAGGCCTGGCCTTCGAAGATCAGCCGTTCGCCGCCTTCAAGGCCCTCGACGATCTGGATCTGGTCGCCGAACAGATCACCAGTCACCACCGGTCGCTCGACGACCTTGTCGTCCGCATCGACCAGATAGACTACGTGATTATGTCCAGAGTCCCTTTTCACGGACCTCAGCGGAACGAAGAAACCCTCGGCCCGCTTGACCGGAACCTCGATCCTGCCCATCATGCCGGGCCGAAGCCGTTCATCCGCGTTATCGATCTCAAGGGTGACTTCGAACAGTCTGGTCGTCAGGTCGGGCACCAGTGCCACGTTCGAGACCAGGGCGGCAACCGGCCCGGCCAGCCCGTCGAACGTCACGGTGACCTCGTTCCCGGCCACGAACAAACCCAGTTCCTTCTGGGTGACCCCGAACTTGACTTTCAACTTGCTGATATTGAGGACGATGACGGCCGGCATTCCAGGCCCGATAACCTGGCCGGCGGCGGTTCCGCGATTCATCACGACGCCGTCGATCGGCGCCTTCAGTTTTGTGTACGCAAGCTGCCGGGCGGCCTGTTTCTTCTGGGTAACGGCGGCCTTGTACATGCCCTCGACTTCATCAAGCCTGGCCTTTGGCAGCGCGTCTTCCTGGATCAGACCGACAACGCGTTCGTAGTTCGGTTTGATCGCGTCGAGCTGCGCCTCGGTCAACTGTTCGATCAGCGCGTAATCGTTGGGGTCGATCGTTGCCAGCAGGTCTCCCTTCCTGACGCGGTCGCCTTCCTTGACCTGGACCGACGTGACCCTGCCGCCGATAAGAAAACCGACTCCGGCGGCCTCCCAGGGATGTGTGTAGCCGGAAAAACGCCTGGTGACCGTCTGCGATCCGGTCTCGACGGTCATGACCTTTACCGGAAGGGGAGGCAGCGTGGCTGGCACGTCCGCTCTGTTCGAGCAACCCGTCGACAAAGGAACCCAGATTGCCAGAAGGGCCATCGCCCGGAGAATTCGTGAGGGTATGATGCGTGTCTTATGCATGTTGATCTGCCATGGGCCCGGATGCGGCCGTAGCGCGACCGCGTCCACAGGGCGAAGGAGTTCTTCGCCGATTATATGACAGCAGGGAGCGGTCGTGAAGCAGGCCGGGCGGCGGGTTGCCGCGCGCACGGCCGGGATTGTGTAACCTGTCTGAATCTCGCCATTATTCCGTTGACAGGGTCAACCCGTCTTTGTATTCTTTCCCGTAACCATCGGGGACCAGGCCATGACCAGACGTTTGCGATTTGTGGAGTCGATGATCTTTGCCGTTCTATGCGCTGGATACGCCTCGTGCGGCGATGAAGAGGTGCGGCCCGACAATGGCTTTGTCTGGCCCGACAACGGAAATATTCAGTACGACGCCAATGCCGGCGACACCCACACCGGCACCGATGTCCCGCGTGACCTGTTCGGTGTTGACACGGCAGGAATGGATATCGTGGTTAATCCCGATACGGCGACTCACCAGGACGTGGCGATGCCGTACGATTTGAACCACGGTGACGGTGGTTACACCGACCTGGCCGCATTCGACATTCAACGCAAGGACACGACGTGGTACGACCTTGGCCCCAAGGACAATGGCCCCGTGCCCGACTATGGTCAGTGCGCCAACCCCGGTTCTTGTGAGCCGTGCGGCTACGGTGCCATCACCGGCATGACCTGCGCCCCGAACATGCAGGAAGTGACCGCGATGCCCTATGTTCACGTATGGGTGGATACGGTCGACTGCGATGGAAACCCTGTAATGATCGAGGATTACTCGGATTACGCCGGGTTCTACCGCCTGGACAATGTACCGTGTGGAACCCAGACGATCTACATGGAAAAGGGTAACTTCAAGGCCAGCAGGAACATTTGGATCGACAAGTGTGTTGTCAACAATTTCACGTCCAGTGACCTTTGTTTTCCGGGTCAGCCGGCCCGCATCGCTGTGGTCACGGGCAGTTGGGACCAGATCGAAACATTGCTGATCAAGCTCTGGTTCAAGCATCATCAGTTCGATGGTCTGACCGAGGACGGACAGACGCCGAGTTCGCAGGGTTCCCTGCTGCTGCGTGGCGAGTCGGCCAAGACGAACACCGGCAAAGGGCCATACAAGCTGGTCGATGACTACGACATCCTTTTCCTGAACTGCGGCAACGCGACTGATCTGGTCATGAATTCCTACGCCTCGGAAGTCACGCCGATACTGCGCGCCTTCGTCGAGAAGGGCGGATCCATCTACGCATCCGACTACGCGCTGGTCTATCTGTACATGGCATTCCCCGAGGTAATCGGAACTTTGTCGTTCCCGCGCGATTTCGCTGGCAGCGCCGGAACCACGCCCAGAACCGTGACCGCGGAATTGATCGACGAGAATCTGTCCGCGTACATGCGTAAGCCAACGGCGAACGTCGAATACCGCCTTGGTCCGTTGACCTCGGTCGTTGGAACCGTTCCGCAGAACGTCCAGGTTCACGTCCGCGGGCCGAACTCCTCGCACGGAAACGCGGTCGAACCGTTCATGCTGTCATTCAAGCCGTTCGGCGACAAGGGCGGGCGCGTCGTGTTCACTAACTTCCACAACGAAGAGCAACTCTCCACCGGCGATATGACCGAAGTGCTTCAGTACGTCGTCTTCATGATGTAGTCAGCGCGATTCCGGCAGGAAATTCAGGATAAAAAAAAGGCGACCCGAAAGTCGCCTTGAAAGCGCCATTAGTTTTGGCGCGGTGGGTGAGCCCAGAAGGAATCGAACCTTCAACCTCCGGATTAAGAGTCCGCTGCTCTACCAATTGAGCTATGGGCCCACGCAAAAAGCGCATGAATTATTGGTGGAAGCCGGGGAATTGTCAAGCCAATTGTGAACAGCACCGTTCAAAATGCTGTTGGATCATCGATTTTTGATGGCGATATCGGCCAGTCGCACTCGTTCGGGGCCGTGTCCGGCAGCGGCGTTCACGTTGACCAGAGCGTTATTCAACCTCTCGATATCCAGGATATTCCTGCGGTCGGCGGGTGCGGTCGTGTAGTTCAGGGGACAGTGATCGAGGTTGCCGTCGGCGAGGATCGTCAGCCCGTGGCTGCGGCAGATGATCGGCCTTGCCTCGTAGACGATGCACCGGCCGTTCCGGTCGTCGATCATGCAGCAGTGCTGCCCCAGCTCGGCGCGGTCCGCCGCCGCCGCCCTGACATCGTCCGGCAGTCTTGCGAATTCGGCTGAAACCAGGGCCGCCTCGACTTCGAACACCGACAGGTCCACCAGGCAGCACGACGCACAACCCGGCCGACAGGCAAACTGTTCCGGGGCGGCTTCGACCGCGTTTTCGAAGAACCGATCGACCGTCCCGTGCAATGTTTTGATCATCACATGCCCCACTTTTCACTGACCGCGGCGTCGGATGGCCGCGTCGCCGTAATGATAACCGCGTTCCTGCCGCGGGGTGCCCAAATTGGATGCACAAACGGTTCACATGGGGGTAAACTCTGCCCCCCGCGCCGACGGATGTACCTGTCCGGCGCCTTGCCGGCCCTGGAGCTGTCGTGGATTTGGAAGGCGAACATAACGAGCTTGTGACCGCGCCTGTCGGGAGGCTGCTGTTCAAGTTCGCGATCCCGTCGATCGTTGCTTTGATGGTTCACGCCGCCTACAACATCGTGGATCGGATCTTCGTAGGTCAAATGGTCGGGCCGGATGGCCTTGCCGCAACTTCGGTCGCGTTTCCGCCGATTATGATCCAGTTCGCGTTCATCATCCTGATTTGCGTGGGCCAGAGTTCCATCGTGTCGATCAGGATGGGACAGAAGGACCGGGACGGTGCCAGGGCAGTGTTCGCGAACGGTCTGTGGATGTCGGCGGTGATGTCCGTGCTGCTGGCGGTCGCGGCCGTAGTGTTCGCTGATCCTGTTCTGCGGTTGTCGGGTGCAGGCGACTCCATTCTGCCTATGGCGCGCGGGTACATGCTGGTCACCCTGATTGGTACCGCCTGCCTTGCCGCAAGCTTCACGCTGAATTTTCACATCCGCGCCGCCGGCCATCCGAAGGCCTCGATGATGTTGATGCTGGTGGGGTCCGGTTTCAACATCCTGCTCGACCCAATCTTTATTGGCCCGCTTGGAATGGGCGTGACGGGCGCGGCCTTGGCGACCGTGGTTGCCGAGGGAATCTCGGCGATTGTTTCGGCCGTCTGGTTGTATCGGCATCCCCAGGTTCCGTCGCTGACCAGGGCTACCATGCGGCTGAACCCTCGTTTGTGCGCCAGCATGCTCTATCTGGGCCTGGGTCCCTTCTTCTCGAATATCGTCGGCAGTGTCCAGTTTTCGATCCTGAACTATCAGGTACTGCGGTTCGGCGGCGAGTTGGCTGTCGGAATCACCGGCGTCGCGTTCGCCATGTCTTCGTTCGTGTCTCTGCCGGTGTTCGGGATCTCCGACGGGATGCAGCCGATCGCAGGCTTCAATCACGGCGCCGGCAATCACGACAGGGTACGTCGTGTCGTCTGGCTGTCGGTACTGTGGGGGACTGTTGCCGCCTGTATCGGCGCGTTGGTCGTCGAGGTGTTTCCCCGTCCGATTGTTGGCCTTTTTTCTAGCGACCAGCAGTTTGTGGACATGACTGTCCGGGCCATACGTATCGTGTTTCTCACCGCGCCGATTCTGGGTTTGCAGGCGATAGGAACCAGGTATTTCCAGTCCGTCGGTCGTGGTGGCGTCTCCGCCTTCCTCAGCCTTTCGCGTCAGTTGATTTTCTACGTTCCGTTGCTGCTGCTGCTGCCACCGATGATGGGTCTTGACGGTGTCTGGTGGACCGCTCCGGCGGCAGACATCGTTTCGACCGCTGTCACCGCCGTGATGCTGGTGTGGGGGTTGCGTAACGTCGAACCGCGCCGTGATCAGCCCGACATGCAGACACCCAGGTCGTAACCGCCGCATGCGAAGAAACAGAATTCAGGGTCCGTGCATGCCTTGGTCAGCGAGCACAGGCGCCGGCACACCGTATCCAGGCAGACGTGATCCACCAGACAGTCCGAGTGGGATTCACATGAAGTGCCGGCCGCGCCTTTTCCAGCCACGAAGCAGGCGCCGACCGAGCAGTTTTCCAGACCTTTCGGGGCGCACGTCTGCCCTTGAAGGCACGAGGATCCCGGGGTGACAGGGTTGCAGGCGTTTCCACCCACCGCCTTGCAGTACTTGATCTTCGTCGAACATCCCTGGACGCATTCGTGATTGTCCGGGCACGGTACTGTCGCCGTACACATCCTGGCGCAGACGGAATCGTTGCAGTACGCGCCCCTGACGCAATCGGAGAAGTCCGTGCAGGACTCACCGACCTTCCTGTTACCGGAGGGCATGCAGGAAAACGATGTGCAGTCGGCCTTGTCTGGGGCGCAGATCCAGCCGGTCGGACAGTCCGAACCCAACTGGCCCGGGTCGCAATCCGCCGCGCCATCCACGCAGTATCCCCATTTGCCCAGGGTCGAGTCGGCCTGGCAGTGACCTGGCGTTTCGCCGTCGAGGCACGCGTCCAGGTTCGAGGGGTCGCAGAGCACTCGACATGTTGACGTTGTTTCCCCGGTGGGCCTGACGCAGCCCAGCGCCTTGTCGCACGTGTTGAACGAATCGCAGGGTTCGCCTTCCCTGCCGTTGCCCATCGGGAAGCAGAACAGGCACGAACCAAGTGGTGACGGCAGACACGTCTCGGAGTTGGTGCACCATGACGGGTCCGTCGGGTCTTCGCACATGTAGCTGGTCAGATCCGCCGGGATGCAGTAAGCGGTATTACCGATTGGAACGCAGCAGTTCTGGATCGGCTCTTCACTGCCGTTGACCGGGAGTGTGCCGCACTGCCCGTCAGTCACGCATTCCGCCGTGCAGAAGGCCCCTTCGCCGGTCAGCTTCAGGCAGTACGGAAAGGTTTCGCCACACGCGTCGACGTTGAATTCGCAGTCGCGACCCAGACCGTCTCCAGGGATGGCGGTGCAGCGTCCGGACTCGCAGGACGATCCCGGCAGGCACTTGCCGCAGTCGAGCTCGCCGCCGCACAGGTCGTCGATGATGCCGCACTGAGCATCGCGCGTTGCGCAGGTTCCGGGAACGCAGTCTCCGACGCACTCGTGAAGTTCGTTGTCACACAACTGGCCGGTCAGGTAGCAGTTGTCGGCGCAGGTTCCTTCGCAGCCGTCGTCGCCACCGCATTTGTTCGCGCAGTCCCGGACGCATTTGACGCGACACATGCCATAGATGCATTCCTGTCCGTCCGGGCACGAACCGCACGACGCCACTCCACCACAACCGTTCGCCATTGCCCCGCACTCACGCTGCTCGTCGGCGCAGGTGAGTGGCACGCACGACCCCTGATCCGGCAAAACGTCGTCGTCAGCGCAGGAAACCGTCAGAAGCATTGCCGCTGCCAGGGAAAAGCGGAAGAAATGGCGCATCGGCATAACGAATCCTTTTACTTCCGGCAGTAGAAGAAACCGTTTCCCATCGGTGTCTCGACGCCATCCGTTGTCTTGTCGAACGGCACCACGATGGATATCACGCATGGCTGCGGGAATAACGCCTTGAATCCTGGAGATGTCAGCTCCTTCCACGTTTCAACGGATATCTGTGTGTCGGCGATGCGAATGTGGCCCGCATACAGTCCGGATCCTGCAACTTCCCGGGTCTTCAATCCTTTTGGAACCGGAAGATCCGTGGGTACCGGGAACCCGATCGATAAATCGCAGGGAGATTCGGGGGTTTCAAGTTTGGAGTCCACAAAAGCCACCGGTTTTGAGAAGACCGGCACCTTCAGATTGAACAGAAGCCGCCTGAGGCGCGTCAGAGATTCAAGGATCTGCGCCTGATCCGCATTTGTGACGTTCGGCATCTCGGCGGCGATGATCACTTTGAACTTTGGGAGCTGAACCACCCTGTCCGCTCCTAACTCGAGCCGATCCGGTTCGTATGGAATCTCGCCTTCAACCGGTTTGCCCACGGGCTTCAGTTTACGTTCCGGCTGATGCGCCCCGGTCGGCACTGGAATTCCGGGCAGCGCCAGGTGGGCATCTTTCAGGCGAAGCAGTTCTTCCAGCGATATACCGTAATGAACAGCCTGCTTGTCAAACGGCGAATCGGGAGTGATCTCGACTGGTTGAGGCGGCGCGGGCGGCAGGCCGCTGCTGTATTTTGATTGCTCCACCGGGGCGGCCGTCGTCACAGCCACTTGGCCGTCCTTCTTGTCACAGCCTTTGCAGCCGACGGTTGAGAGCACCGACAAGGCCAGAAAGAGAATCAGTCCCGAGGAGAGTCTTGAAGCGCCAGAGTTCATCCCGGTCTCCCTTGTCAAAGGCGGGTCCGCCACAGAAGGCTATTATGTCATGTTTTTCGCACTGATCCACACGGCTGCTGATATCCTACATTGGTGTAGAAAGGATGTTTCCTTTCGATCCTGCATTCAGTAAATTGTTTCGAGCGCCTCGGGATTCGATCATGAATAGAAGATTGCTTGTTGCCCTGTCGGCACTTCTAGTTTGTTCATGTGGTCCATCGAGTCCGCCCTGGGACGCCCTCGGCCCCGGTGTCCTCGACAACATGCCCGGCGACTCGTCTGATGACGGTAATGCGCGCAGCGAAGTCTTCATGGATGCTCTGCCGCCCGACTCGGACGAAGGACCGACCCGGGATAACACCCCATCCGATACGCAGCCGGCGGATCCCGGAACGGATGAAGTCCCCGGTGACCAGGGCGGCGACACTGACTATTTTGAAACGCCAGACCCGGTCTGCCCCAGGCCGGAAGTGGAATGCCGGATCGGTGTCTACAACAGCCAGACCGGAACCTGTGGCGAGCAGGTAGCCCCCGACGGCACCCCTTGTAAGACGGGCGCGTGTCAGGATGGCTCCTGTGTCGACATGTGCTGGGAGGAGGCTTGTCCGACCTGGCTTGTCAACCTCGATGATGACACCGATGATGACATTGAAGATGACGGTGGCGATGACAGTGGCGACGACAGCGGCGGCGACGACAGCGGCGGCGACAACGGCCATGAAAACGACGGCAAACGGAAAGGCGGTAAACAGAAAGGTGACAAGGGCTGCCACTGCAACGTCCTTCCAACAGGTTCGAATCTCTGCCTCGGCGACGACGGGGTCGTAGATTGTGACGACATACATCCAGGTCATCGCTGGTGGGG
>CAZNJW010000028.1:0-4119 GCA_964573455.1 uncultured Anaeromyxobacteraceae bacterium
ATCAACGCACCACACCCACACCGCGGCCGGCCCAACGGGCCGCACGCCCATTCTGGTCTCTGTCCGTGTAGCGGCGAATCACATTCGCCGTCCGGGAAGGCGGCCCGCGAAAACAAACGGCCTCGATCAATTTTTGGCTTGACAGCGCCCAGCCTGGGCGCTATTTTATTGGTCGCTTTGGTGACTACGCGGGAATAACTCAGTGGTAGAGTGCAACCTTGCCAAGGTTGACGTCGCGGGTTCGAATCCCGTTTCCCGCTCCAAGCCACAAATTGTTGCCCGCATTACGCCTCCGAGGGAGTAGTGATGGCGCACATTCTGGTAGTCGAGGACGATCAGTCCCTCCGTGAAGTACTCCGGATGTTTCTTTCCAAGGCCGGCCACGATGTTGTCGTTACGGCCACCGGCGAAAAGGCACTCAAGACACTGTCCGGCGATGAGGAATTCGACCTGGTTCTAACCGACCTGCGTCTGGGGGAAATGTCGGGCATCGAAGTCCTGACCGGTGCCAAGGAACGCTTCCCGCAGACCGAAGTGATCCTGATGACAGCCTTCTCGACCGTCGAGACCGCGATCGACGCCATGCGAAAGGGCGCTTTCGACTACATCGGCAAGCCGTTCAAGCTCGACGAAATCAGCGTCATCATTGAGAAGGCCCTTGAAAAGCGGGACCTCTCGCTGGAGAACATTCGTCTCCGGATCGCATTGTCAGACAGGTACAGCTTCGACAACATCATCGGCAAGACCGAGGCGATGCACCGTGTCTACGAAAAGATCATCAGGGTAGCGCCTACGCGAACCAGTGTCCTTATCACCGGCGAAAGCGGTACCGGTAAAGAACTGGTTGCCCGCGCAATCCATTTCAATTCTCCGCGCCGAGAGAAACCGTTCGTGGTTGTAAACTGTGGCGCGATCCCCGATCAGCTCATGGAGTCCGAGCTGTTCGGTCATGTCAAAGGCGCTTTCACCGGGGCACATGCCACCAGACACGGTCTGTTCGAATCGGCCGACGGGGGCACGATTTTTCTGGACGAAATCGGCGAGCTTTCCCTTCCCATGCAGGTGAAGCTGCTGCGTTTTCTCCAGGATCACAAGATCAGGATGATTGGCGGAACGCAGGAGATCTCGGTCGATGTCAGGGTCGTTGCAGCAACAAACAGAGATCTTGGCAAACTCGCCGCTGAAGGATCTTTCCGTGAGGATCTGTTTTACCGGCTCAACGTCATCGGCATACTTCTTCCCCCGCTTCGCGAGCGACGGGCGGATATACCGGTGCTGGTAACACACTTCATCGACAAGTATCGACGAGAGATGGGCCGCGACATTCTCGGAGTCTCGCCCGAGGTCGTCGAGATCCTCAACAACCATGAGTTCAAGGGGAACGTCCGCGAGTTGGAAAACATCATCGAGCATGCCATGACGTTCGCTGTCGGCGACAAACTGACCGCAGACTCACTGCCCGAACATATTCGGGCCAGATCGGACATGACCGATAGACAGGAAGGCAATTCGATCTTCAAGGTTCCGGATCAGGGAATGGATCTGGAAGGATTGCTGGCCGACATCGAAAAACGCCTTTTGCTGGAGGCACTGAAGAAGACCGGTGGAATCCGCAAGGATGCCGCGGACCTTCTGGGGATTTCATTTCGCTCGATCAGATACAAGCTCGCAAAATACGGCCTCGGCGAACTGGACTGAATACCAGATAGCAACTTCAAAAAAAGCGTTGACAGCGATCCATGCGGCAAATACAATGCGGCGCGTTTCGTGGCTGGGCCCATAGCTCAGCAGGTAGAGCAGCGGCCTTTTAAGCCGTTGGTCGCGAGTTCGAATCTCGCTGGGCTCACTTTGAATCTGTGACCCCGTCGTCTAGCCAGGTCCAGGACACGGGCCTTTCACGCCCGCGACACGGGTTCGAATCCCGTCGGGGTCGCCAATTCATCAAAACACCGTCTCTTTTGAAAAAAGGGGATGTGTGTATCACGCGTTCCCGAATCCGTGAAAACAATCTGGTCACTCTGGCGGTTTGTCGATAATGGAAGGGAATTGTCCCGTCAGTCGCAGCCGTCAAAAGCGTCTTTCAGATCGGAAATGATGTCCGAGACGTCCTCGAGACCAATCGCCAGCCTGATACCACCGGGATGAATACCAAGCTTCATCTGGGTCTCGGGGTCAAATGACGAATGTGTCATCAGGCCGGGAGCCTCGATCAGCGTCTTGGTCATCCCAAGGCTGACGGCGAGCGTGATTGAATACGACTTGTCGGCGATGTGATTCATGAACCTTTCTCGACGTTCGGCAGCCTTATCGAGCGCCCCCGCCATCTCGAAATAGATCATGTGGCCAGGACAGAATTCTCCCTCCGGCGTAATCATCTGACGCCGGGCAATCGATGCGAACGGATATGAATCCAGTCCCGGATAAGAGACCTTGCCCACCAGCGGATGCTCTTCCAGGAATCGGGCTACAAGCAGCGAAGACTCAGTCTGCTTTCGCAACCTGAGTGGAAGGGTTGGCAACCCGTAAACCAGGAAGTCCCAGGCGGCGCGTGGCGGCAGGACACCGCCCAGATCCTTGCGCAGGCCCTTCAATCTGCAGCAGAGAGACTTCGGGATCACCGCTATGCCGCCCATGTCAACGCCGAAACCGCCGACATTCTTGGTCAAGCTGGCGACGACGATGTCGGCACCATGTTCGAGCGGCCGCTGTCCCCAGAGTGTCTGGAAGGTGTTGTCGCAAATGATCCTGATCCGCGTGGTCTCGTCCCTGCCCGCATTGATCCCGGCGGTCAAATCCGCCAGGTTGCGCAGATCGATGCATTCCAGGGTCGGGTTTGCCGGAGTCTCCACATAGATCACACGGGTCTGAGGCGTGATCGCGGCCTTGACAGCGTCCAGATTCCGAGCGTCCGCGAATGACGTCTTGATCCCGAACCTCGGCAACTGGTTCGTCAAAAGGCTATATGTGCAACCATACATAACTGGATGTGCGACGATCTCCTCGCCGGTCGCGCAGCATGCCAGCAGCGTTGTCGAGATGGCGGCCATTCCACATGCGAACGAGACCGCGCATTCGCCACCCTCGCCATCCGCCATGACGTCCTCAAGCATCGAGGTGGTTGGCTCGTCGAGGCGATCGTAAATGTACGTCGGTCCCTCGTTCTCATGGATCTCGGGGTTTCCGAACGCCATGAACCCCTTCTGTCCCCGGGAAACGGACGACAGGCGGAAGGTAGTCGACGCCGTGATCGGCGGGATCGCGTGATGACTGTACTCCCATTTGGCCGAATTCGATCTGCCGTGAATCAGCCTCGTGGACTTACATGAACTATCGGGAGCCTTGTCCGCGTCTCGCGTGCCGTCCCTGTCGCACCCCATTTGATCCTCCATCACTCTGAGTCACTGCCCGGCTGGACGACGTCCGACGCCGGCCGAACGCAAGGATATGACCAATCAATTGACGGCGTCAATTCGTGACAGAATGGTTCCCCTACTTTAATCACATCATATTCCTGCAGGAAGACTAGTCCGGGAACCGATTATTCCGGAAGGGCAACGTACTGTCGGGATGCAATCCAGTGCGGTGTCCGGACATTACTTTCGTCAACAATTCCATATGTTGGGACAATATTTTGCACAATTGTGTATAGATTACTCTTATAATGGCCGACGGGAAAGTTCAGCAGGGAAATCCTGTTGAACCTGTATCTGACTTGTGACTACGGAGATGCGGAATGATCGACGAAACGGCTATCAATGAGATCTATGTGAAGGACCTGAAGAAACACTTGGATGAGTTCACGGTTATCGAAAGGCAATTCGCAAAGATCGCCGAAGATCGACGATTGAAGACGAAGGTTATCAAGAATCTGATCGGTTTCCTGAAGGGCGTCTATGGTGAATCGGCTGTCACCGAGGCGATACACAGAGCTGGACTGGTTAAGGAATCAGAAACGTTCCTGACGATTGACGACATTGCAACAGCGGGACACAAGACGGTCGTCAGACGGCGCAAAGGTTCAAAGGTTGCCGAGCCCGTCGATCCTTCGACGATCCTGCCCAAAGGTTCCAGGGTGAAGGTTCTCAGCGGCAAGTACCAGGACTGGTCTGGCACCGTGGC
>CAZNJW010000028.1:4219-24050 GCA_964573455.1 uncultured Anaeromyxobacteraceae bacterium
GGTAGCCACCTTCCGGGCGTGGCGGACGCGGTGGGCGACGGTCGTTGTCGTCACGGCGCTGGTAGCCGCCTTC
The DNA here is from genome assembly GCA_964573455.1 of uncultured Anaeromyxobacteraceae bacterium. Taxonomy (GTDB): domain Bacteria; phylum Myxococcota_A; class UBA9042; order DTJE01; family DTJE01; genus JAGOFO01. Next base: position 4,293 of record CAZNJW010000028.1, read on the forward strand.
CGGGCGTGGCGGACGCGGTGGACGACGGTCGTTGTCATCGCGGCGCTGGTAGTCACCTTCCGGACGAGGCGGGCGCGGCGGGCGGCGATCGTTGTCGTCACGACGCTGGTAGCCGCCGTCCTGGCGCGGCGGACGGCGATCGTTGTCGTCGCGGCGCTGGTAGCCACCTTCCGGGCGCGGCGGGCGGCGATCGTTGTCGTCGCGGCGCTGGTAGCCACCTTCCTGACGCGGGGATCTGGTGGGACGGGCCGCACCTCCCCTGTTCGCCAGAGCTTCTTTTTCCTCAAAATCCCTGACCAGTTCCCGGGCCCGGTCAACCTGATCGATTCTGCCGGCGCGAACTCCCCCGAGCAACTCCTGAAGCTCATCGATCTCTGCCTGAACCCGGCCCAGACGTTCCCGCAAACGATCATGAAGATCGGCTGGTCGTCCCTCCCTGATTGGAAGCTCGAGATCCTTTCTGACGGACTCAGCCACCCTGCGCCTGTTCTGCACCAGCAAACCCAGCGACTCACCGAGGGCAGACAGGTCGCGACGCTTGTCGTCATCGTCATCTAGGACGTCATACCTCCGGGAAATCTGCTCATTGAGAGACACTCCGGACTCGACGAACCTCATCACATCTACCCTGCGGCCAACCGGCTTGGCTGCATCCAATTCGCACGGCTGCTGATACCGGCATCCGACATCCAGGTCTCGCTTACGGGACATTGAACGACCGAACACGGCGACGATCGTCTGCCGATCGTCGAGCAGAAACATGTTCGGGTGCATTCCGGTGCACTCAAATATAAACGTCATCCTGGAGCTCGACCCGAAACCTTCCGAGTCCTTCGCTGGAAGCATGTCCAGAGAAACAACGCGATCCGAAAATCTCGGCCGCATTGGCCCGACAAGCGCGCCAGCCAGCGTCCTGGAGACAATCTCGACGAATCTGGCCGCCTCGGCGCATCCCCGCCCCGGCTTTCTGGCGGCGGTAGCCTCTGGAGACTCCAGATTAAGGCGCGTAAGGCGTGGACGTCTGGAAAACACCAGGTTCTTAGTGGTGCCACCGTCCGCCGAAGCGAACGACAGGACGCAAGTGTAGAGGTTCGGACTGACGACGCCTGCGAAAACGGTACCGCGAAGCGCCTGCTGAATCTCGGGAACAACCGATTCGATCTCTGTAATGGTGAGGGTCATAAGCTCCAGCGCCAACCCGATGGGGCATGCGGAAAAGGGCAGGAATAGTATATCGATTCGACGTGGAACTCAAACAGCGATTAACGTTAACATTGGCAGATTCGGGAAGCAGGTCCCGCGTTATCGAAAAAGGGCTATCCGGCAAATGCATCTGACGAAGTCGAAACTCCTATGGGCGCCAGCGACGATGATGGTTCTTCTTTTCGCTTCGTGCGGTGACCAGGGGAGCATCCCGGAAGACATCACGGCCTCTGATCTTCTGGACGTTATTCCGGATACAGCCACGCCTGACCCGACCACCGTGGACGAGGACTTCCGGATCATCTATGGATACACCAGCGTGACCGCGACCCGTCCAGGAGAAATCCTCATAGGCATGCCGAACCCGGGAGTCTCCAGCAACACACCCTCGTGGGCCGCCGATTTCCGGCTGGCGGACAAACTGACATCGATCGGACTTGACTGCACAATCGGCTGCTGGCCGGCGCGTGACATGAGACTGATGGCCGTGGCCACCGGCACCGACTCAACCACGATGGGATTGAACCTTCAACTGGTGTCATTCGACGCCGATCTGAACGCGACCCCTCTTCTTCAGACCCCCGTGACCGGAGTCAGACAGGCCAGGCTCTCTGGACACATGTTGACGATTTCGCGATTCCAGCCCGATTGCGAGGCGCTCACGGGCAACCCTCGGACATGCTTCAAGTTCGAGCGGCTCGACTTCTCGGAACCGACGAACGGGCTGATGACCAGTGAGCTGTTCGTTTTCCCACCCGCCGATCTGCTTGCCGATTCGATGTACACCGGCGACTTCCGCCTCGGAAGTGACGGACACTCGCTCATCATCCAGAACGTTCAGAAGGATTCGGTGGCCTTCTGGATCTATGATGAAAACGACGGGCTCAGGCAGATCGGCGCCCCGGTCTGCCAGGCGCTGGATGAGGTATCCGGCGGATGCAGGTATGACAGCAATTCGCCGGACCTGAACGATGACCTGCCTGTCGCGTTGACAAAAGACGGCAGATACCTGCTGTTCGCGCACGTCTATATCAACCGTGAACTCAGGCTGGTGAAACTTGACGTGGAGACGAACGAAATGACCTGGACGACGCTGTTGCACACGCCAAGCGCGTTCACGGCCAATGCGTGTTACAACCTTAAGCCCTCATGGCGCTTCACCCGGATTCAACAACCGATGCTTATCCCCGGAGACGGGAACGAGCTGCTGTTTGTCGCTGCATCGGAGTGCGACTTAAGTCTGGGAAAATCCCTGACGGACATCATCGCCTTGCCGATTGAGGCGATCGGCGCCGCAGACTGGAACACACGACTGCGAAATCTCACACGATTCCCGGCAAGGCCGGTTCCGGGTTGCGTATCGATCCTGCCAGACACTCTCGACGTGTCTGACTCCGGTAGCTACGTCGTATTCGGGGGGACGCCGGCACTCGACTCCGATGGACGTCCCATAATGGATGAAAGTCCGCAGCACTTCACGGATCGCGAGGTCTGGGTAACCGACATCGATGGCGCCCACGCGCCCGTTCAGATCACCGGGAACGTCAACTTCAAGGTATCGTCGGTCACCTGTTCCGTCAGCGAGCCCTGGTTTGCCGGAACGACCGATCCAGAGATCGCTGATCGATAGAACCGACAACACCATTCAATTCTTGCTGATGTACTGCTTCAGCAGATCGAGAAGTTCGGCGGTATCAGCCGCGCGGGGTCGACCGGGCTGCGGATCTGTCTGACCCAGATGCCAGATCCCGGGACGGCAGACCCTGACCGTCTTCCATCCAAGCGAATCGGGGGCGGGAAAGTCACGCGAGGGATTATCGCCGATGTACACGAGAGGTCGCGGCATCTGCCCCGCAACATCGGCCAGAAGCGAAGCGGCCTTGATAAACCCCGCAGGATCAGGCTTCGGGTGCACCGCACCATCCACATCGGCGCAAAACACCACGGCGTCGAACAAATCCGCCATCGCCAGAGCCCGGAACTTGGATCTCTGAACATCAAGATAGCCATCGGTCACGATGGCGGTCATTGCCCCCGCCGCCCTGAGGGAACGGAGCATGTCGACCACGCCCGGCCACGGGCGAAGCGATGGAGCATGATTCCTGAATGCCGTGACCAGTTCGTCGATCAATGTCTGATCACGCGGGATTCCTGCCTTCTCCAGCGCGCGATCGAACAAGGAAAAGGGGCCTTCGTCATTCAGAATCCGTGTCAACACGGTAAGCCACTTCAAGTCAGCCGGAAAGCGCGAATCAAGCACGGCGGCGACTGCAGTAAGACCACCTTCAACAAACATCCGCTCGGGATAAAGCGTGTCGTCGAGATCAAAAACCAGGCCGGCCGGAGCCATCCACTGCACCATCGTCATTTGACTGGATCAGGATACCATCATCCGTCCCGCAGGCAACGCGCGCGGTGATAGAATCTGCTGGCGGCGCGCCGGTTACCACGCGCCGAAACACGCTGGCACCGGTGAAAAAGATGACCTCGAAGATATCGGTCAAAGTCGGCCGCGTCACCATCGGCGGTGGCGCGCCCATTTCCATTCAGAGCATGTGTAACGCCGATCCGTCCAACTCGGACGCCGTCGCCGCGCAGGTCATCGAACTTGCCGACGCCGGATGTGACATCGTGCGTGTCGCGGTTCCAACGATGGATCACGTCGGTCCGACGCGGGAAGTCCGGAGGCTGACGAGGGGAGTTCCCCTTGTCGCTGATGTCCACTTTGACCACCGTGTTGCCATCGCGCTCTGCGGCTGTGTCGACAAGATTCGGCTGAACCCTGGAACAATGGAACACCCCGGTGTGATGCACGAGGTCGCGAGGGCGCTGATAGATACCGGGACTCCGGTAAGAATCGGTATGAACAGCGGTTCACTTCCGCGCGGCTCCGAAGACATCGACAAGGCCGTCGCACTGGTTGACGGGGCTGCCCGATGGATTGATGGACTGCGGGATCTCGGCGTCACCGACATCGTCGTCTCTGTCAAATCAAGTTCTCCAGCAACCACGATTCGCGCTTACGAACTGGCATCCTCCCGGTTTGATCTGCCCCTCCACGTCGGCGTTACCGAGTCGGGAACAGCGACTTCGGGTGCGATCAGGTCGGCAACGGTGCTCGGTTCGCTTCTAGGCAGGGGGATTGGAGACACCATCCGGGTCTCGCTGGCCGGACCACCGATTCCCGAGGTTCGGGCAGCCGCCGAAATCCTGTCGTCGCTCGGACTGCGTGAGCCCGGCATGCAGATCAGGGCCTGCCCCGGGTGTGGAAGAGCCAGGATGGACACCGGCAGTGTGGCAACGCGAATCGAAGCTGCCCTGAACGGGTGCGACCGGGCGGGGATGATTCTTGCCGTGATGGGGTGCGAGGTAAATGGCCCCGGCGAGGCCCGGGACGCCACGCTGGCGATTGTCGGAACCGCCCGGGGCGCGGCGGTTTACGAACACGGCCATCTGGTGTCGACGGGCGCCATCGACGATGCCATGGATGTCGTCATCGAGAAGGTTCTGGCGACGCCCGCAAACGAACCCGACTCAGATCTCACATGGGGCACCCCTGACTCATCTGAATGATGGCCCCTACTGTCCCGCTCTCGGGCTCAACCCCGCCGAACAACAGACCACGCCTGTTGAAACGATCATACAACGTGAAACCGGACAGGATATCGGTCTGAAGACCGGAAAACGGCAGCACCTCGTATTGATCATCCCAAAACCTGAAAATCAGCGCCTCGCTTGAGGTAGCCGACAGATAAAGAAGGCTTCGAGAGGCAGGATCGAACCAGGCCAGGCCCTCCGAAGAGTCGAGTATCGGTTCGGAATGGATGACCTCCCACTGACCGCTCTGAGGATACCAGGCAGAGACATCCGCGCCCGGGCGACCCCCGACAACCAGCATCCTGTCGCCTTCATCGTCCCAGAACGCATTGTGCCCGAACCGAAGCCCCGTATCCCCGACGTGAATCCATCCATCACCCGAGGACCACGTCCAGACATCACCCAGGAAACCTTCGTTGTTCAGCCCCCCGTAAAGGACCAGGCGATCCCGGGCCCACACGAGCGAGTGTCCGTGGCGGGCCGGCGGGCCGGATTGGAGTCGTTCCCATCTGCCCGAGTCGCACCCAAACTTCATGAAAATGTCGAGGGGACCACCAGACGAACCTGGAACGCCCGGGTTGCCTCCAAACACGTACACAATGCCATCAGTCTGATCCGTGGCAGCGACTGAATCGATGGCTGCGCCGAGTTCATCCGGTGCCGGGTTCTGGGCGAAAAGACCGGTAACAAGATTCAGGCGCCAGTTGTCCTTGACCGGCTGCGGCCCGCCAGGTTCGCTGCCCCACCCGCCAAGAAAATACGCGGAGGCTGTTGAATCACAGGTGAAGGCGACGCCTCCGGCACGTGGAGATGGCCCGGCCAGCACACTCTCGACCGACCATCCCGGTCCATATTCGTCAAAACGAAGCATCCTCCGGAGACCGCGACCTTCCTGAGTGACGCCCGAAAATGCCATGACGCCTGGAGCGTCGACCGCCATCGAAGGCCATGCCACGGCACCCAGCGAACCGGACTGCGTGAGATCCCGCCGCTGCCAGACTCCACCGCGCGACGTGAACTCGACGGTCCCGTTGATGTGGCCCTCACGGTCAAAACCGGACATCACGAGCATTCTGTTCGAGTCGACCATGACCGCAGCGCCTTTGGACATGCATGTCTCAGGCTGGTCCAGAGGATCGAGCCGGGAAACACCATCCAGACCGACAAACTCCAGGTAGGAGAACCTTTCGCCGTCGCAGGCATGCCAGACATAGAATCCACCTGACGGGTCAAAAGCCGCGAATGAACCTGACTCGATCGTTGTGTTGACCGATTCCGTCACAAACGATTCCCCGTCGGGTTCGTACGACGCGACTGCAACTCCGGCCATAGTACGAACCAGCACGAAAAGATTGGTGCCCTGGATTCTGATTCCGCCTGAGACGACCTCAATGGCCGGAAGCTCCGGGGCAAGCTCGGTCCAGGCGCCTGAACCGGCCTCGAGCGACCAGAGTCCAAGGGTGCCGCTGCCAGACTCGATGCCCGCGACCAGCAACCGGGATCGGCCGATGTCATGGACCATCGCGCCACTCTCGATCGGAGGCAGCGACGGAAGCTTCTCGAATCTCAGTGTCACGGAATCCCAGCGCCAGCAGCGACCGGAAAAATTCGATGGAGAGCCTGAAACAACCGATCCGGCGCCACCGCAGACATAAATGCCCGGAGTCAACGGGTCCAGCACCTGAAGCGTCGGCGGTTCCACCGCGACCATCATCGAGGCGACGCGAGGCTGCGGTTCGGTGTCGAACAAAACGGTCGGCGGCCCCTTCCAGAATTTGAACAGATCCTCGTCAACCCTGCCGTCGCAGTCATCATCCTGATCGTTACAGACCTCGACAGAAGCAAGCGCCGCAGTCGAACACTCGCCTGAAAGGCCGTCGAGCGCACAACCCACGATGCCGCCCGAACACGCCCCGAGCCCGCACGACTGACCGGGACTCCGGACACCGATGCCCGCCTCGCGAACCGCGAATCCCGCCTCCTCGTCCACCTGACCGTCGCAGTCGTCATCGAGTCCGTCGCAATGAATCTCCTGTGGCCCCGAGTAGCCAGGCACATACGAAAAGTCGCACTGCAGTACACCCTGGGCGCACACAACGCCGATCATGTGGGGATACTGGCTGCAGATCCCGCGGAAGGTACACAGCGTGGCGGGATCGCCGGACCAGGCCTCGTCCGTTAAACCGTCGCAGTCGTTATCTCGCGCGTCGCAATATTCCTCGACGACCTGATCGCCTGAACCGCCTTCCATCGTCGAGCAGGTGGCTTCTCCGTCAGGCAGGCATTGCACGACGCCGATCCCGCAGTCGCCGGTTCCGTCGCATTCATCGCCAAGTGCGATGCCTTCCCACTGAATTCCGTCGTCGGATACGCCATCACAATCGTTGTCAAGGCCATCGCACACCTCGGGACCAGCGGCATCGGCGGAGGCGCCCGGATTCGAGGAACAGCGGGTGCCGAACCCACTCGGGTCGCACTCGACCACACCGGGACCGCATTCTCCGATCCCGGCGCACGGGAAACCTACGGACACGCCGGAATAGTAGAAGCCCTCATCAATCAAACCGTTGCAGTTGTTGTCCTGGCCGTCGCACCACCACTCATCAACGTTCCACGACGAAACGGCCGAGTAGTCGCAAAGCGCCACACCTCCTGAACACGTCGCAGTCACGAGGCTGATTTGAGCGGCACAGACCCCTTCCACCATACATACGTACGGCACCAGCTCCGCCGAGGATGCCGGCTCGGTCGCGTCCAGGGGATCGTACTGGTCGACCAGGCAGTCGTGGTCGGCATCCAGAAGCACCGATTCCAGGGCGTCGATCCGTCCGTCCCCGTCACTGTCTGAAGGCTTCGCGGGATCAGCGCCGCACTCAAGGCCATCTGGAAGCGAATCCCTGTCCGTGTCCGGATGAAGTGGATCCAGACCCAGCAGTAGTTCGACCGAAGTCGAAAGGCCGTCACGGTCGGCATCCCCGGCAGAACCGAGACACCGAGCGTTCAGACACAGGTCTGAAGCGCACTCTTCGGACAGGGCGCACACGGAACCGTCAGGTAGAAGGCTGCCGCCGTCCCCGCAGGAAACGAAGGCCAGACACAACGCCGCAAACATGTATCTGCCGTACATACCCGTATCCGGTCGCGGGACGGATTGCCGCCCGCGGACTGAGAAGGCTGATCCCAGAGATGATGACGCCATTCAGACCTGCAGACAAGTCCGGCCGCCACGGGCCGTGATGACGTCGCAACGAGCCATGATATGATATCCGGCGCGCGGCCGCACCGGTCGCCGTATCGCACGGGATGCCACAATGAAAGAAGAGATCATCGGATTCACGGCCGAAGCGGGAGAGGAAGGCGCCAGGCTTGACATGGCCATGGCGGCGAGATTTCCGACCATTTCCAGGTCCACCGCCCAGAAACTGATCAAAGCCGGCGCCGTCAAGGTTGACGGCCGTATCAAGCCTCCTGGATTCAGATTGCTGCCGGGCATGGTGGTCTCGGCCGTTCTTCCTGACGTCCCGGACGCCGCCCCCAGGCCGGAAAATGGAAACCTGGATATCCTCTACGAGGATGATTTCATCCTGATCATCAACAAAAAGGCCGGACTGGTGGTGCACCCCGGTGCCGGGCACGGCTCCGGCACCCTGGTCAATCTGCTTCTTGCATCCGGACGCACCTTTTCGTCGATCGGCGGCACGGACCGCCCCGGCCTGGTTCATCGGCTTGACAAGGACACCTCGGGCGCGATGGTGATCGCGAAGGACGATACGACGCACACCATGCTGACGGACATGTTCCGCGACAGGTCGGTTCACAAGACATACCTTGCCCTTGTGCTCGGGCCCAGGATCGACGATCACGGCCTTATCGAAACGGGGTTTGCCCGCCGCACCGGGGACCGCAAGCAGTTCACGGGCAAGGTCGCCGACGGAAAACCGGCGGTGACCGAATTCAAGACACTGCTGCGGTCGAACCTGTGCGCCCTTGTAGCGGCATGGCCGAAGACCGGCAGAACCCATCAGATAAGGGTCCATCTGGCCGAGTCGGGACACCCGGTCGTGGGGGATCGCGTTTATGGACGCGCCTGGCCCAGACGCGGCAGCAAGCCGGACTGGGAGGTCGAGGCCCTTGAAATAATGAAACGGCACGCACTTCACGCGTACAGAATCGAATTCACGCACCCCAGAACCGGAGCGGGGATATCGGTGACCGCGCCGCTTCCATCAGATTTCTCCAAGACACTCCAGGGTGTGTTCGGTGACGAGTGGATCCACGCCGTGTGATTGAATCAGTCGCCCAGATACCACAATTGGCCTTATAATACTGCGCGACTCGAATCCGGACCTGCGGTTCCGGGGTGGGCTGTCCTGTGGAAGAAATGGTCAAGGAATTCATTAAGCTCTCGAAATCAGTACAGAATGCATCGAAATCAGTCGAGTCTTTCTGGAAAGCGAGACTGACAGAAAACGCACCGGTCGAGATCGATGAAGCGGACAAGGCCGTGCGGGAACTGGGCAGACTCGCGGGATTCCAGGCTACCGCGGAGGCGATGAGAAGCGCCATTGCCGCCTCCGTCGTCGAAACCAGGCAGCGGGTCGATCGTGAGAGAGCCCTGCTGGCGGGGGCGGTGGCGAAGAAGCTTGCTGGTCAGGGGATGAAGGTGTCTGGAAACCTGCCGACCTTGTTTGCGGGTTTTTTCTCGCTGGAATTCACGTTCGGCAGCAAGGGTCAATGTACGGTGTGGATGGGGCCGGGCAAGTATCGACTTGGCACCGCGCCGCTGGACGCTGACGCAATCGTTGCGCTGGTCTGCGTGCTCCATGACAGACTGTTTCCGGCCGACTTCGACGAGGCCCTCTTCCTGGCTGACCTTGAGAAGGCATGCAGGGTCGCCGCCCTGCGCGCCGGCATCCAGCCGGGAAAGCCGGTTCCGCTGGCGGACGTCGTGCCCGAAATGGCGTTCAGCCGTCAGAAGGAGGCTTTTCGCATGGACCCCCGCAAGGAGACTTTCACGCCCTGGGGAAGGGTCGAGTTCGCGGCAGCCCTGTCCAGATTGAAGACCCGGGTCACCGGCGACCTTGAGATGCGACTTGATGTGGCGACCATGACCCAGACCAGGAAGGCATCGGATCACCTGTGGGTTCCGCGACCCGGTTCGGTTGAGGGGATGAATTTCTCGACCATCAGGTTCGGCAGGATTTCTTCCTGAGACCGAACCTGTTCGGACGGCACGCGGTCGCGTGTCGCCAGTCAGTACCACGGGTAACCCCGTGACGGAGAACGCAATGGTAGACAAGCTGACCGCGAGACAGGCCAGACACATCATCGAGGTCGTTGGCGCGTCCGGTACACCTCCCGAGTGGGGGTTCCAGTTTTTCTCGGCCGGCCTCGACGGCTACCTGAAGGTCATTGAGGACGATTATCTGAAGTCGTTCATACAGGACGGCGGTTCATCGTTCAAAGTGGTTGTCGGCACCTACGGCGGTGGTAAGACCCATTTTCTTTACAGCATCCGGGAACTTGCCTGGAGGCACGACTACCTGGTCACATACTGCCCCCTGTCAGCCGAATCCTCACCGTTCCATCGACTGGACATGGTCTACAAGTCGATCGCGGTGAACCTGATGCGGCCACTGTCGCCGGACGAACTCCTTACCGGCGGCGAACGCGGACTTGGTGCCTTCATCAAGGCAGTCTACGCCGATATGAGGGATGCCCTGGGAAGCGAGCTGACGGACGACGCCCTGGTTGAACGGATCAAGACGATTGCCGCGGACTCGGTAAGGGGATGCGAGAATCCGAACTTCGGCAAGGCAGTCAGGCTGGCCATTGAGGCGCTGGCCGACGGCAACAAGGATCAGTTCGATACGATGCTTCAGTATCTGACAGTGGACGGATGGGATCGCGCCGGACACAAATCGACTGGCGTCCTTCAGCCGATCGAGCGCTCGCAGGCATTTGCCACCATACGATCTCTGGTTTCCTGGGTCAGAAATCTGCGTTTCAAGGGAATCATTATTCTTTTCGACGAGGCGGAGCAGGCAGGAGCCATGACGTCGCGTCAGAAGGAGATGATGCTGGCGAACCTGCGCGAAATGGTCGATCAATGCGGCGGTTCGTCGTTCGCGAACACCATGGTGTTCTATGCCATCCCGAACGAGCAGTTTCTGACGGAAGGACGTTCGCCCGCGTATGAGGCGCTGAGGCAGAGAATCCAGACGGTCTTCGACTACACGAACCCGACAGGCGTCAAGATCAGACTTGATCGGATCACCAGGGATCCGAAGACCCTGATGCTCGACATCGGGCGAAAGCTCTGCAAGGTGTACGAGACTGCATACGCGATCGAGATCCCGGCCGCGCGGGCCAGGGACGTGGTCGCGGTGCTCGCTGCCGCTACCGCGGATCGCGCCTTCGGCGACATCGGATACAAGCGACTGTTCGTGCAGGCACTGGTACGGGCTCTGCATGCGATCAGGTTCGAGCCCGACCTTTCCGTTGACGAGGACTTCGCGATGCGGATGCTGTCTTCCGGCGATGGCGACGTGCTGGACGACATCTATGACTGATTTCCAGATTGGCGACTCCGTTACGCACGAGACCTACGGGCCGGGAACTGTCACCGGGTCGAGGATCGGAGGGTTCGAACTGCGGGTGGACTTCGTCATGGCGAGCGTCTGGGTACCAGCGGACGAACTGGCTGGTCCCGACGGGAAGCGAAACTCGACGCCTCGTGTTCGTGAAGAACCTGCATACCGAACCTCCCTTGACGCGATCATGAGGATGCTCGCCGGCGCTCGGGATGAAGATCGTCCCCGGCAGCCCGCCGTGCCCGTTTACCGGGAACTGCCAGACACAAGGCCTGTCGACGCGACCATGGCTGTCGAGGCATTCAGACTCGGCATCGTTCCGACAAGCTCTATCGACCAGTGGACGGTCGGACGAAATCCCGAGATCAAGGCGCTCAAGGATTTCCTGCACGACCACTCGGAAGGCGCGGCGCTGGTCGAAGGCGCATACGGCGCCGGCAAGAGCCATCTTCTTCAGTTCCTTGCCAACGAGGCCGCTGGAATGGGTTTTGCAGTGGCGATGGCCGGTTTCGATCCATCCGAGGCGTCAGCAGCGTTCCCGAAGAAGGCCTACAGGCATCTGGTACAGGGATTTCGCGCGAATCTGGATGGCAGACCCCTCGACTTCCGTGGATTCTGGAGGGAAGTTGCGTCAAGACCGGGTTGGCGTGAGGTTCTGAAGGACCACTGGCTCTTCGGGAAGTTTCTGCCGAGGATTGAAGAAGGCGGGGATTTGTCCGACCAGGACTGGGAATTCCTTGAGGCAAGGGGCTCAGGCAGGATCGGGCGCAAGAAGACGCTCTACGACTATTCCACATGCGCCAACATTTACTGCAACATCCTTTCAGCGGCGGGACGCGCGGCGTCAGAGGTCCTTGGAATGACGGGTCTTCTGATTCTTCTCGATGAGGCGGAGACGGCCGGAAACGTCATGTACAGGTATCAGGCGCAGCGTGGAATGAATTTCTTCCGCGGACTCGTGATGACCTCGAATGACGACGATGTGCTGCTGGACGAGGGACTGGTAAGAACAGACACGATGATCGGCGAACGTTCGGGGCTGATCTATTCAGCGCACCATCCCGTGCGTTATACCACCGGAATCCCGACCAGCCTGAAAGTGGCGTTTGCCCTGACCCCCGGAACGCTCCAGGACGAGTTCAGCCGGGCTCGCGAAACGATAACCCGGGTTCAGGTCGACGTCCTCACGATGGCGCAGCTTCGCGATCTCTTCCGCAAGATTTGCGCGACTTACGCCCGCACCTACGGAGTCAGGCTGGACAACGCCAGAAAGGACAGACTGTTCCGCCTGCTCTACACCGCGGACCGAATCCAGTCGACGAGAACCTTCATCAAGGCCGTCATCGAGGCGCTCGACTACGTACGCTTCTTCCCGGACGGAAACGTCGAAGAGATGGTCATGCAGGGCGGCGAAGGCGAACCGCAGTGAACGATCAACCAGACAGACGGCCATTCGACCGCATCGGCGCGCACAACGCGATGCCGCTGGCCTTCCCCGCATTCCTGGGACGATTCGGAGCTTTGACTGCCATACAATCGGCTGCCATGCCGGTCCTGCTGTCGGGCGACGACGCATTGATCATCGCTCCGGCGGCATCTGGAAAAACCGAGGCAGTGATGGCACCTCTGTGCCAGCGGCTGAGCCAGGACAGACCAGAGGCTGGACGCGTCGGCATCCTGTATATCGTGCCCACACGCGCGCTGGCCAACGACATCGAGATCAGGATCCACGAACCACTGTCATCGATGAGGATGTCGATTCAGGTTCGAACGGGGGATCATCCGAGACCGGTCGGAGACAGACGGCTGGACGTGCTTGTCACGACTCCGGAGTCGTTCGACTCGCTCATGTGCAGGGTACCAGCGGCCTTTCAGGATTTGCGCGCGCTGGTTGTCGACGAGGCGCACCTGGTCGACAACACGGCCCGTGGCGACCAGCTTCGAATTCTTCTCCGGCGTGTCCTGATGAAGAAGACCTCGCGGCGGCCACAGCTTGTCGCGATGTCGGCGACCGTCGGGGATCCGGAAGGGCTGGCCGGGCGCCTCTTCGGAGGTGTTGACCAGATAATCGCCGACACAAACGCACGACAGATGGACGCTGTCGTGGTCGAGTCTTTGAACGAGGCGCTGGCGAGCCTGCGCGCCGATGGACTTACCAAGGCCATCATCTTCTGCAATACCAGGCGGCGCACCGAACAGACGGCGGCCGAGGCGGTCAAGATCGGGCCATGGCCAGCCGAAAGGATCATGGTCCACCACGCCAGTCTGCCCAGACGCGAACGAGAGGATGTCGAGAAGGCATTCAGGTACTGGGAGACCGGACTGATGATCTGTACATCGACGATGGAACTGGGCGTCGACATAGGCGACGTGGACGCTGTCGTGCTGGCCGACCCTCCAGACTCCGTTGCATCGCTGCAGCAGCGTGTCGGACGCGGCTGCCGACGCAGATCGGGCATGAGGGCCGTCTTCGTCGCTGGTGACCCGGCATCCCGGTCGGCAGTCTCGGGACTGATGGCCGATGTGGACGCGCGTCACATACCGGTCACGGATTACGAGCCCGACATCTCGGTCATCGTGCAGCAGACTTTCTCACTGCTTTTCGAACACGCCAGAGGTCTTCCCAGACGCGCGATAAAACGCCTGCTCGAGGTTCTTGCTGACGGACAGACGATCGACCTCGTGCTGGATCACCTCAGGGGCGAGGGGTTCCTTGAGGAAGGCGCCTCCGAAATCCTGCGCGCGTCACCAAAACTGATGGACATGGGCGCCGCCGGGCGCATCCACTCGAACATAGCGGACGCAGGAACGGTCAAGGTTGTCGACTCGGGAACCGGCCGTGTCGTCGGGATGCTGTCGCGTGGTACGGTCGAGGGCCGTTCCGTTACGATTGGAGGGCGCTCGTGGATGGTGACATCCAGCGCATCCGGGGCGGTGTCGGTCAAGGCTTCTGCCGCCAGCGACCACGAATCCGGCACCTTCTTCGGCGGGTCGGGCGGAAACGGAGCCTTCTTCAGGTATCTTCCCCCGGAACTTCGCGGCATGACCTGAAGAGTCCGTTCCCCGGCTGTCGATCGGACAGGAAAAACCACTTCGAACATGGTAACCTTCGCGTGGCTTATCGGGGATGGTACAGATGCGTGCAAGAAAGTCCGGTGTATTGAAGTCGTGCAGGCTGAACTGGAAAGAGGTTCACCGGCATGTTGACCCGGCGATCTTCAGCTTCAGGACTACTGCCGGAGTACAAAAACTGAGCGGGGTCGTGGAGCAGGCGCGAGCGCTCGAGGCGCTCGAACTCGGCCTGTCGATCCACAAGAGAAACTTCAACATTTATATCTCGGGCGCCTCCGGCACTGGAAAGTCCAGCCTTCTGAAGCGACTCGTCAGCAAGGTCGCGGCGGACATGATCACTCCACCCGACTGGCTGATGGTCAATAACTTCAAGCACCCGGAGACTCCATGTGTGTTCAGTCTGCCCGCCGGGAAGGGAATCCGGTTCCGGACGGCGATGGACGAGTTCATCGCCTCCCTCAGGAAGGGGCTGCCCAAGGCGTTCCATACACAGACACACCAGGAAAGGCTTCAGGAGATCCTGAACGAGGGGCTGGCAATCGAGAACGAGGCGTTTGAGGCGCTGGAAAGCTTCGCGCAGAGCCATGAATTCCATGTCAAGCAGACCAAAGAAGGTCTTGTGACCATTCCAATCGTCAACGGCGAGACGATCAATAACAAGGAATACAACGCTCTCTCGGACGAGCAACACAAGATCATCGACGAAAACCGTCGGGCCATCGAGCCGGCCATCGCCGCGTTCTTCGAGAAGAACAAGGATGCGGAACAACTCGTCCACGCCAAGGTCCAGGAAGCGAACAACCAGCTCTGCGCCGCCTTCCTCGACGAGGCACTCAAGGGTCTGCTGGCCGAATTCGACACAAGTTCCGACGTAGTGTCCTACCTTGAGGCGGTGCGCCAGTCCGTGATGTCCAACATCCCGAGATTCCTGGCCGAGGAGGCAGGAGAGAACGTTCGCGAACTCCTCGAATTGTCGATGGTCGAGTACAAGGTCAATCTTCTCGTGGACAACTCCGAGACCGAGGGCGCCCCCGTGGTCTACGAGAACACGCCGACCTACCACAATCTGGTCGGTCGAATCGAGAAACGTGTCGAGAACGGGATCTACTCCACCGACTTCACTTTGATAAAGGCGGGCAGTCTGCTGCGCGCGAACGGTGGATTTCTGGTGCTCCACACCCGGGAACTGGTTCAGTACCCGTTCGCCTGGGAAGCACTGAAGGCGGTGCTGCGGCAGCGCACCCTCGAGATAGCGGAGATGGGAGAGGCATACCAGTTCCTTCCGACGACGAACATCAGGCCAGACCCCATCCCCATGTCGTGCAAGGTGATCCTGATCGGATCGAACTACCTGTACAACCTGATCTACGAAGCGGACGAAGAATTCGCCAAATCCTTCCAGATCAAGGCGGAGTTCGATTCCGAGGTCGCCGTCTCCGACGAGATGCTTCAGGAATACGCAAGGTTCATCGCGACAACAAGCGAACGTGATGGGCTTCTGCCTGTCGATCGCAAGGGTGTCGCGGATCTCATCGAATATTCAATGAGGGTCGCCGACGCATCCGACAGGCTCACGCTTCAGTTCAACCAGATCCTGAACCTGCTGATCGAGGCGGATCATCTGGCCCGGAAGGCCGGAGCAAGGGTGATCACCGCATCCCACATCATCCAGGCCAGGGAAAGTCGCAGGCGTCGGGTTTCGCTGGCCTGGGACAAGAACATCGATCTGGTGATGAATAACACCGTCCATATCGATTCTGAAGGTGTAAAGCCGGGCGTCGTGAACGGGCTCGCAGTCTACCAGCCCGCCGATCAGAGTTTCGGGATGCCAATCAGGATCTCCGCTCGCGCCTTCAGGGGTTCAAGCGGAATCATCAACGTGGAACGCGAAGCGCGCCTTTCCGGCAACACGTTCAACAAGGCGATCATGATCATCTCCGGACTTATCGGCGAGCTTTTCGCCAAGAAACGGACGCCGGGGATGACCATCAGCCTGACCGTCGAGCAGTCGTACGGCCGCATCGACGGCGACTCTGCATCGTGCGCCGAGTTCTGCGCGATCCTGTCGGCCCTTGCCGACGTGCCGCTCAGGCAGGACATCGCCATTACCGGCAGCCTCAGCCAGATGGGAGACGTACAGGCGGTCGGCGGTGTCAACGAGAAGATCGAGGGGTTCTACCGAGTCTGCCACGAACGTGGTCTGACCGGAAAACAGGGTGTCGTCATTCCTGCGACCAACAGACGGAACCTGGTGCTTGATCCCGAGGTGGTGCAGGCGGTCAGGAACGGCTCCTTCAACGTCTGGGCCATAGATCGGATCGAACAGGCCATAGAGATTCTGACAGGAATGCCGGCCGGGGTCAGACAGGACGACGGCACGTTCGAGCAGGGTTCAATCCTGCGGCGCGTTGACGAGGCTATCGAACTGCTCTGCGAACGCGACAAACCAGCCCGAAGGGCCGGTGATCGCAAGCGGAAACTGAAGACCGGGGACGGCGGCGCGGTTCGCCGCGGTCGAAAAAAGTCATGAGGAAGGTTCTGCTCGTCACAAAAAGGACGCTGCTCGAGATAAGTGAATCGATGCACGCGTCGGAGCCGCTCAAGAGGCTCCTGGATGCCGGCGATCCGCTGGTCGAGCAGGAGGGGCCGGCACATGCAAGGACGATGGCGGCGCGCGCGGTCGTCAGACGGGCGCTCGACGCCGCCGGGCTGCAGGTTGTCGAGGCGGGGCGGACGGGACGTTTCCCGCGAAACCGGTTCGACCTGGTGGTGGTGACCGGCGGCGACGGCACGGTTCTGGACGTATCGCGCTTTCTGCGGGACACGCCGGTGGTGGCGGTCAATCCTTCGCCCGAGACAAGCACCGGCAACTTCTGCGCCACGACCGCCGATGGTTTCGGACGGTTGCTTCAGAGAATCCTTGATCACGACATTCAACCGCTCGAGCTCACAAGACTGACGGTCTCGGTGAACGGACGCAGGTTTCCTCAGCCGGCGCTGAACGACGCGCTTCTGGCCAACGTGGTTCCATCTGCGACATCCAGATACATCATTGAGGTCGACGGGCTTCGCGAGCAGCAGAAAAGCTCTGGAGTATGGGTGTCGACCGCCGCCGGTTCGACAGGAGCAATCTTTTCGGCAGGGGGCCTGTCGCGCCCGCTTGACGAGAAGGCACTGCAGTTTCTGGTCCGTGAACCGTGCGCCGGTCGCAGGGATTCGTATTCCCTCAGACGGGGCATGCTCGGCGAAACCGGCATCTCGTTCGTATCAAGGATGATTCGCGGGGGCGTGTGGCTGGATGGGCGCAGATCCGCGATCCGCGTGGACTTCGGCGCTGTCGTCCAAATTTCTCCCGACGGACCGCCATTGCGTCTGTTCATGAACACTTGATCATCTTCGCGGAGTTCACGATTTCATGAAGCTGTGTATTGTCGGAGCGGGATCCACAAGGCTCCCGCTGATGATGGCATCCCTGGTCAGGCCTGGTGGACCTGTCGACAACGTCTCGCTGTTCGACATCCGGCCTCAACGGATGGAGGCGCTCTTCCCGGTCGGTCTTGAGCTGTGCCGTCACATCGGCACCCCGCCCCGGTTCAACATTTCATCTTCGGTCGAGGAGGCCGTTGAGGGATGCGATGCCCTGATCGTGACGATTCGACCCGGATTCGAGGAACAGCGGGCCCGTGACGAAAGGGTCTGTCTGGACATGGGCGTGATCGGTCAGGAGACTGTAGGTCCGGCAGGATTTGCTTTCGCCACGCGGACGATCCCCGCGGTCGCCGCCCTTTTCAATGTGGCCCGCAGACTGTCGCCGGGCTTCATGCCGATCATCTTTTCGAATCCCGCTGGAATGGTTACTCGCGCCATGCTTGATCTGGGCTTCGAAAACGCCGTCGGAATCTGCGACTCGGCAACGGTGGCCGCCATGAAGGTCGCGGCACGCGCGGGGGTTGACCCGACTATGGTCGACTTCGAGGTGTCGGGACTGAACCATCTGTCCTGGACCAGACGCGTGACATCGCCGGACGGCACAGACCTGCTGTCGGACGCGCTGGCGGACGAGGCCTTCGTCCGGGACGTTCTGGCATGGCTGGCGCCACGACCGGAGGGCATCAGCGATTTCCCGGTTGAATACCTCTATTACTATATGTACCCGGACAGGGCTCTTGACGCGATGAAGGCGGAACCGCTTTCGAGGGGCGAAGTTCTTGCCAGGACGAACGCGGAATTATTCGACGCGCTGCGCGGTGCGGGTGTCGCCGACGCGATCACCGCATACGCCCGTTATCTGGCTGGTCGAAACGGTTCCTACATGTCCTATGCGTCAGTCCATCACGCGGCAGGGATCGACGGCGCGTCCCCGCTCGACTATCTGGCGGGGCAGGCTGGCGGCTACGCCGACGTGGCGATGGATCTTCTGGACGCGACTTATGGCGGTCCCGCGAGGGTTATGGCCTTGAACGTCCGCAACGGCTCATCGATTCCCGAGTTGTCGCCGGATGACGTGGTTGAGACGGACTGCAGGATTGAAGGGGGCTGTATCAACCCACGCCGTCACGAAACGATGCCGGAGACTCAGGCACGCCTTGTCGGCGATATCGCCAGATACGAAAGTCTCGCGGTGTCCTCCGTTCTGACGTCCATGCGCGGCGACAGCAGGCTGGCGCGCGACATCGCCATCGACGCGCTGACGGCGCACCCGTTGATATCAAATCGCGACCTGGCCGGACGCATCCTGGAAAAACTTTCGATTCGATTCTGAGATTCTCAGAGTTCCGACATGTTCGAGACAATCGCGGACACGAGGCCGTAAGCCACCGCCTCCTGGGCCGTCATCCAGAAATCGCGCTGGGTGTCGGCGGCAACCTGCTCCTCGGAACGTGAACACGAGGCGGCGATTATTGCGTTGATACGGGAACGGGACTTCATGATCTCGCCCGCCGTGATCTCGAGATCACTGGCCGGACCAATGATATCGCCATTGAAAAGAGGCTGGTGAAGCAGGTACCTGGCATTCGGCATCGAAAGCCGGGCGGACGCCGGAACCGCAAGCAGTATTATCGACGCGATACTGGCACAAAGTCCGGTACACACTATCCTGACCGGGGGCCTGATGAACCTGATCGTGTCGTATATGGCGAATCCGGCGTTAACCTCGCCGCCCGGTGAATTCAGATACAGTGTCACCGGGGCCTCCGGATCCTCGGCATCCAGTGCCAGAAGCTGCTCGATCAGGGTCGTAGCCGACCTGGGTGAGACCTCGGACGAAAACAGGACGACCCGTTTTTCGAAG
>CAZNJW010000029.1:0-24044 GCA_964573455.1 uncultured Anaeromyxobacteraceae bacterium
GGACGTGGTCAGGGAAGGCGACGAGATCCTTGTCAAGTGCATTGGTGTCGATCCGAAGAACGGCAAGATCAGGCTTTCGCGCCGCGAGGCCATGGCCGAGAAGCAGAACCGGGAGTGATCCGGGTGCAGCAGGATTCAAGACCAGTCCTGTCTTTCAAACGTCTTTCATGCATTCAGCCTGCGCTGCCGCTTCCTGACTACGCGTCCGATGGCGCTTCGGGTTTCGACCTGCGCGCGGACATCGAATCGTCCATCGAGATCCCGGCCGGCAGTCGGATGGTTGTTCCGACCGGCCTGGCCATGGCGGTACCCGTGGGCTTCGAGGTCCAGGTCCGTCCGCGCAGCGGTCTGGCAGCCAGGCATGGAGTTACCGTCCTGAACTCGCCCGGAACGATCGATAGTGACTACCGCGGCGAAGTCATGGTGATTCTGATCAACCTTGGTGATTCCGCATTCAGAGTCAACCGCGGCGACAGGATAGCGCAGGCGGTCATCGCGCCATCCATCAGGGCCATCATTTCCGAAGCCGGAGACCTGGATGAGACCGCGCGCGGCGCCGGTGGATTCGGTTCAACCGGAATCGGTTGACATCGATGTCCTCGATACCAACTTTATTGCGGGAATGACTGGAGCCTGACGATGTTCTTCGATCCGTTTTACCTGTTGATGCTTGCACCTGCACTGCTTCTAAGCCTTGCAGCGCAGATCGCGGTTAAGTCCGCCTACGCCAGGTACTCGAAAGTGCCTGCCTCAAACGGCATGTCCGGGGCCCAGGTGGCACGTAGAATCCTTGACGCCGAGGGCCTCAACTCCGTCCCAGTCGAACTCGTCCCGGGGACACTGACCGATCACTACGACCCGTCCAAACGGGTGCTGCGCCTTTCCGAGGGTGTCTACCGTGGAAAGTCGGTCGCCGCGGCAGGGATCGCCGCGCACGAGGTAGGTCACGCCATTCAGCACTCCAAGTCCTACGCCCCGCTGGTGCTGCGGACTACTCTTGTGCCGCTGGCCCAGCTTGGCTCGAATCTTTCCTGGATTCTGATCATGATCGGGTTTTTCATCAGCATGACCGAACTGGTCTGGGCCGGTATCGCCCTTTTCGGGGCGGCGGTCCTGTTCACGATCGTGACGCTTCCGGTAGAGTTCAACGCCTCGTCCCGCGCAAAAGAGGCACTTCCCCGGCTGGGCCTGGTGGGCGCTGGCGACACCAGGGGCGTCAACTCGGTCCTGAACGCTGCGGCGATGACCTACGTGGCTGCCGCCATCACCGCCATCCTGCAGCTCGTCTATTTCATCTTCAGGGCATCCAGAGATTGACCCCATGCGTGGCACGCCGGATTTCCAAACTGATGCGTTGACACAAAATCAACTCCCGTTATAATAATGCACCCTTGTTTTGCAGGATGGTGGGAAATGCCGTCTTCAACGAAAAAGATGAAGCTGATTAAGAAACGCAAGGCGACTGCGGCCGGTGCAAGGCGGAAGAAAGAAATCCGCCACGACTACAACGCCAAGGTCATGGAGATTGGCCGCAAGCTCGGACTGGAAACGCCGGATATACTTGCGACCCCTAAAGAGTAGTCCCTGCCCCCGGGACTGCGGTGACGAATGATGGCTCGGGCAAGGCCCCGATCCGCTTGGAGGATTGAAATGGCTGCTGTGAACGACAAGGACGTTGCGAGGATTGTCGCGGCCCTTAACGACAAGACGATGAGCGGCGCTCCGGCCTTTCTGATCGTGGAAAAGTGCGTCGGCTGCCACAACGTGATTGAGCACGAAGGCAAGAGCTACTGCAAATCATACAAGGACCCGGGTTCGAAGTGGATGTTCGGACAGTGCAACCTCGGCACCCACGTTTCCCGTAAGCACGACGAATCCAAAAAGGTCAACCCGCTGAAGGCCTCGAAGAAGGCGATGTCGGGGAAGTGATCCCGATCGTTCGCAATGTACGGCCGACATCTTCTTTCCCGGCGCGTTTCCCTTTTCCAGACTAATCATATTCTCCGACCACTGACGAGTTAACGTCGCGGATACCATGTGGATCCAGGCCGCGACCTGTTTCGGCATGCCGGCGGAAAATGTCCGGGTCAGGGGTTCTATGACTGAATCTACTGGACAGGTTCGGCGGCGGGTTCGGCAGCTGGTTCGGCGGCGGGTTCGCCCTCTTCATCAGCCGGTGTCTCGACCTTGGGAGGCGGCGCCTTCTTGGGGAACGACGCAGTCTTTTCGCAACGCCAAGCCCGATCAAGTTTGTTGAGTTTGATCAGCTTCCAGTCCTCGGGCTTCACCACAAGCTCAGTGTCTCCGACCTTGGGCGAATTCGACACGAGAGAGATTACGTGCTCGACCGTCCTGTCAAGCCTCTGGATGGCAACCTTCCTGCCATCAGCGCTGTATTCGGAGTCCTCCCAGGCCTCGCCGTCCACCCTGACCGAAGGGAACTCGACATTGGAGAACTTAATCGTCAGTTCGCCGAGCGTGACTTCCTCGGGCGCGACGCCTTCAAGGTCCTCGGCCAGCGCGGTCAGGCCAATGGGGATAAACGCCGCAATCAGCAGCAAAGCCGATGAAACGATTAACTTTTTCATATCGAACCTCCTTACTCCAGCCGGAAAACCGTCCCGGGACGCAAACCGATCCCGGATAGTCGACATGATAGCATTTAGGCGGGCCAATGATCAAAAGTCTGGCTCATTCATCACCAGAAGATATTGGTGTTCAAATGGAAATGCGTTTCTGGTAGAATTTCCTGGCCGTATATGCGCGGGGGTGGGCGCGGTGAAATAGCAGGCACCGGCCCATTGGTGTTTCGTTTGCGGGTCCGTCGGGGTATCTCGCTCCTTAGGAGAATCGTCATGCTTAACAAAAGCAGTCTCTGTCTCATTTCTGCGGCCGGGCTGATCCTTGCCGTGGCTTGTTCCGGGAACCCTGGTCCCGGGGATCTCGGCGGCACGGACACCAAAGATGCCGTCGACGATGTCATTAAGCCGGACAATGGCCCGAAGGACACCAATGACAGGGACATCGGCGACACCACGGTTCCGGACGTCAAGGACGTCGCGGGAACGGATGTTAAGCCGGACGTGACCGATACGGTTGAGGACACGCCCGACGTGTTCGTATGCACCAGGGACGATCAGTGCCCCGGCGATCCGGTCGACGAATGTATTGCCGGCAAGTGTGAAAAGGGCACCTGCGTCTTCGTTCCGAAATCCTGCGACGACGGTTTCGACTGCACGGCGGACGGCTGCTCTTCCGACGCCGGCGGTTGTTTCCACAGATACATCAGCACCGAGGCCTGCAAGGACTGTCTGACCAACGATGACTGTCACAGCGACAACCTCTGCGACCAGTCCGCGTGCGTCGACGCTCCCGACCCCAGCACCTCGCTTGAAAATTACGACCGGTTCCCGACCGATACCGGCAGGGTCTGCTTCAGAAAGGCCTGCCCGGACTGTGACGATTCGAACACCTGCACCACCGACTACTGCACCCCCGAAGGCGTCGTCATGCATGACCCTGTGGGTTGCTCGGACTTCAACCAGTGCACCTCGGATACCTGCGATCCGAACAGCGGAGCCTGCATCCACACCCCGGTCGCCAACTGCGTCGTCTGCGCGAACGGCGACGATTCCGCCTGCAACACCGAGGCCACCAACCCCGACAGGCAGTGCCTGATTGGATACTGCAAAGCTGTGATGTTCGAAGGCGGCATCTACGACTGCAGCGCCACCGTGGGATGCCCTGACGGCTCGCAGTGCGACTTCAGTCTTGGAAAGTGCATGGGCAATGTCTGCGCTTACCAGGAAAACTCATGCAACGACAACAACTTCTGCACTGCCGACTCCTGTGATTCAGAACTTGGCTGCATTCACGCCTGCATCTGCGGTTCCTGCGAAACGCTCACGCAACTCCCCCAGGAAAGCGTCGAGTGCGACGACAGCGACAAGTGCACGCTCGACTCCTGCATCGAGGGCAGCGCCAGTTTCTGCGCCGACAAGCCCTTGGTCTGTTCCTACGAACGTCTTGACTGCAACGATGGTGACGACGGAACGATCGACACCTGCGATCCGACTACCGGATGCGTCCACACAACCCCCATCACCTGCCAGTCAAACGAGGAATGCTACAACGACGGCAACATGTGCGCGGTGGATCGCCGCTGCAACGGTGTCACTGGTCTTTGCGAGTGGCGTGAACGAACCTGCTTCGACGGAGACGTCTGCACCAGCGACTCCTGCTCGCCGGCCAGTGGCTGCATATTCACCGAGATTCCCGGATGCCGCACGGACTGTACCGGAAACGAGACCCTCTGCAACGACGGGAACTCCTGCACGCTCGACACCTGTCAGCTCAACCCGCTGTACCCGGATATGAAGGTCTGTTTTAACGTCCAGGTTACCTGCGACGACGGTGATCCGTGCACCAAGGACTGGTGTGACTCGAAGCTCGGCTGCCAGCACCTTGAAACCCAGTGCGTATGCACCAGCGACGACGACTGCATCTCGGACAAGGGCTGCGTTCAGGGTAGATGCAACGAGGACACTAACGTCTGCATCATGGACGTTCTCAGCTGTGACGACAACAACATCTGCACCAAGGACAGCTGCAATCTGGATACCGGCGAATGCGAATACGTCGAGAACCAGAACGCGCCCCGCGACCAGTGCATCGTGTGCGACCCGCGCTCGCCGACATCGGACGAACTGTGCGCCGCGAATAACACGGATCCGTGCAAGACCGGCATCTGCAACGACCAGACCGGATACTGCAATTTCGATTCGATTGACTGCAGCGACGGCGATGTCTGCACGACCGACACCTGCAGCCAGACCAAAGGTTGTGTTCACACCCAGATCCAGGATTGCATGCACTGCCCGCACGGCCAGGACTGGGAATGCTTCCTGCCGAACGACAAATGCAAGATTGGTGACTGCCACCCCGAACTCGCGCCGAACGGCCTGTGCGTGTTCACCGACATGAGCTGCGATGACGGCAATCCGTGCACCGATGGAACGTGCAATCCTGCAACTGGATCCTGCACCTGGACAGAAAAAGATTTCGACGACGACAACGTCTGCACGACTGACGGATGCGATCCCGTTTCGGGTGAATTCCATGAACAGATCCGCTGCAACGACGGTCTGCGTTGCACAAACGACTCCTGTGATCCGGCTGTTGGATGCGTTTTCGCTCCCAAGAACTGCGACGACAGTGATCCGTGCACCGACGACTTCTGCAGCGTGTCCAGCGGCGTCTGCGTTCATCAGCCAATATCATGCGACGACGGCAATCAGTGCACCGCCGACTCGTGCATCGAGGGCGTAGGCTGCGCCCACTACATCAACCCGTGGCCGCCATGCAACGGAGTTGGCTGCAAAAGCGATGTGGAATGTAACGACAACAACCCGTGCACGACCAACGTCTGCAACACCGGAATAGAGCCCAGCGAATGCGAGTTCCCCGCGATTCTGTGCGAGGACGACAACCCGTGCACGCTCGACTACTGCAACCCGGTCACGGGCGGATGCGAGCATCGCAACACGGTCTGTGACGACTACGATCCGTGCACCATAGATTCCTGCACCGCCACCGGCGCCTGCGATTACACTTCGGCCTGGTGTTCGGATGGAAACCGCTGCACGACCGATTCCTGCGACTCGGACGCCGGCGGCTGCATCTACATGCCCTACCGCAACACGGATCCGGAAGGTCCGGCGGAATGCAAGACGTTCACATGCGCCAGCGACAATGACTGCCGGATTCTTGGCAACGCATGTGTCACCGGTCGCTGCAACACCGACACCGGCGTCTGCTTCTACGACGTGACCGTTGCCTGCGATGACGGGGACGCCTGCACGATCGACCAGTGCGACCCGGTCAACGGCACATGCAAGTTCAATCCGATGCCATGTGACGACGGTAACCTCTGCACCGTCGACTCATGCGACCAGGATCTTGGCCGTTGCGTGTACCGTTTCAAGGACTGCGACGACAGCAATCTGTGCACCGTGGACGCATGCGACGCAATCTCCGGCTCATGCATGCATCAGATCGACATTTGTGACGACGAAAACCCGTGCACCGTCGATTCCTGCGACCCTCAGACCGGATTCTGCAATTACGCGTGGCGCACGTGTTCCGACAACAACAAGTGCACAGTGGATTTCTGCGACGTCAGGGACGGCACCTGCGTGTCCGAACCGGCAGACTGCGACGACAACAATGCTTGTACGGTCGACTCGTGCGACCCGGTCAACGGCCAGTGCGGTCATAAGGTGATGGACTGCGACGACGGCGACCTCTGCACGACCGATGTCTGCTCGACGTTCGACGGAAACTGCTACCACGATGAAAAGCCGTGCGAAAGCGAAGACCCAACCAAGGTCGGAACCTGCGCCCCGGCTACCGGACTGTGCGTCTACCGCGAAAAGAGCTGCGATGACGGCAATGCTTGCACGAAAGACATCATCGACTACTGGGGCAACTGCCACAATGAACCGGTGGACTGCACCGACACCAGCGCATGTACCACCGACAGCTGCGATCCGGCAACAGGCTGCCGGCACCAGGACATCACGGATCAGTGTTTCGACAGCGATCCGTGTACGGTCGATTCCTGCGATGCCGCTGTAGGCTGCATGCACAGATACGTCGCCAATCCCCCGACCTGCCCGGCTTGTATCTCGGACGCGGCCTGCTATGACCAGAACAACATGAACAAGTGTGTCGTTGCGGCATGCGACGTGATCAACGGGGTATGCAAGTACTTCCCGACCGTGACGTGCAACGACAACAACCCGTGCACCACCGACATCTGCGACGGCTCAACAGGCGCATGCTACAGCGTTCCGATCTCGTGCGACGACAACATCCCCTGCACGATCGACTCGTGCGTCAGGGAAACCGGGGCCTGTGTCCACACGTCTAATACATGTGACGATCAAAACGGCTGCACCATCGACACGTGTGACTTCCTGACGGGCGAATGCCTGAATGTCGAGGATGCCTGCTCGGACAACGATCCCTGCACCTACGACGTCTGCATCGAAGACGTCGGATGCGTGCATGACAGAGCCACCTGCGACGACGGCAACGCGTGCACACAGGACTCCTGTGATCGCATAACCGGTGACTGCAAGCACGCCAACAAGGTCTGCGACGACAAAGACAAGTGCACGACCGACTTCTGCTACTCTCCGAACGGCGAATGCCGCACCAGACCGACCGACTGCGACGATGGAAATGCCTGCACCGTCGACACATGCGACCCGATGACAGGATGCAAGCACGAGGGCATCGTCTGCGACGACGACAACTGCTGCACCCGCGATCGCTGCGACCCGATGACAGGCGTGTGCGTGTTCTCGCCCGAAGCCTGCGACGACAACAACCCGTGCACAATCGGAACGTGCGATATCGAGTCATGCGGCTGCAGCTACCGTCAGGTCAACTGTGACGATGGCGAGCCCTGCACATGGGACTCCTGCTCGATCGGCGCCAATGGCTGCGTGAACACCCCGGTCGTCTGTGACGACGAGAATCCTTTGACGGTGGACACATGTATCAGCGGACTCGGCTGCGTATACCGTCCGACCGACTGCACCAAACCGGCTGATTGCGACGACCACAACGGGTGCTCGACAGACGCATGTGTCGGAACGAAGTGTCAGTACACTGACAAGGTCTGCAACGACAATAACCTGTGTACCATCGACTCATGCTCGCCGTACACTGGCCAGTGCCAGTTCGTCCAGACTTCGTGCGACGACGACAACGCGTGCACGACCGACTCATGCAACCCGGCGAACGGCGCGTGCATCAACACACCGCGTATGTGCAACGACGGCAACAACTGCACCACGGACTCGTGCGACACCGCCACCGGCGTCTGCCTGTTCCAGCCGCTGAATTGCAACGATGCGGATCCGTGCACGGTCGACGAATGCCGCACCGCCGCCGGATGCGTCAACACGCCAAAGAACTGCGACGACTTCGATCACTGCACGGCTGATTTCTGTGACCCGGTTACAGGCCGCTGCGTGAACCAGAAGCCGAATTGCTCGGACACCGACCCCTGCACGGCTGACTCCTGCAACCCGTTCAGCGGCGAGTGCATCAATGAACCTGTCGAGATCGACGACACGAATCCATGCACGATCGATCAATGCGACCCGGTGACCGGCTTCATCCGTCACCTGATGATCGACTGCAACGACAACCTGAAATGCACCATCGACACGTGCGACAGCGGCAGCGGCCAGTGCATCCACGAGAATCGCAACTGCGACGATGGCAGCATCTGCACCGCAGACTCGTGCGACCCTCTCACGGGCGTCTGCGTGAACCTCGAAAAGGATTGCAGCGACGACAACCCGTGCACCCTCGATCTGTGCAACAAGGACACGGCCGAGTGCTACAACCCGCCGGTTGACGTCAACGACAACAATCCGTGCACCATCGACGGCTGCGACATCCTGACGGGTACAATTGGCCATGCTCCGGTGGTTTGCACCGCCGACTCCGACCTTTGCACCGTCGAGGCTTGCGACCCGGTTCGCGGTGGTTGCGTTTCCAAGCCGAAGGACTGTGAAGACGGCGACAAGTGCACGACTGACTCCTGTTCGGCCGTGGACGGCGGATGTCTCCACGAGCCACTGTCGTGTGACGACAACGACAGGTGTACCGCCGACACCTGCGATCCGATGGTTGGTTGCGTGAACGCGCGCAAGGACTGCAACGATGAAGATCCGTGTACCGTGGATCAATGTGACTACGACACTGGAGAGTGTCTGAACGCGCCGAAATACTGCAACGACGCCAACGGATGCACCGTGGACACCTGCGTTAACGGCATTTGCGTGTTCACACCCAAGGACTGCGACGACGACAACCCGTGCACCTTGAACTGGTGTGACACTGGAACCGGCGAGTGCATCAACGAATTCCAGGTCTGCAACGACTTCAGCAAGTGCACGGACGATTACTGCGACCCGGCTAACGGTCAGTGCGTGTTCAATCCGACCGAATGTGCGGGAGACCCGCTCAACAAGTGTATGGTCGGACGCTGCGACGAGACCGACGGCTGCGTCATCGAAGAAAACCTCTGTGACGACGAGAACGGCTGCACAACCGATTCGTGTGACCCGTTGACGGGCGCCTGCTCGCACACCGAGACGCCCGAGTGCGTCCAGTGCTTCTCACCGTCCGACATCGTCTGCGTCGATGGTCTGGCCTGTACTGAAGATCTGTGCGACCTCGAAACCGAAATCTGCTACAACCCCGCCAAGATCTGCTCCGACGGCAACCTCTGTACCGGCGTTGTCGGTTCCGGCGTTGACCACTGCGACGAAAGCCAGGGCGGCTGCGTGTTCCAGGAAAGGGACTGCGACGACGGCCTGGCATGTACGCAAGACTTGTGCTACCCGCTCAGCGGCTCCTGCTACTACCCGCCGCTGGTCTGTGACGATGCATCGCCTTGCACCCTCGACTCCTGCGACAACGCAACCGGTTGCGTGCATGTCGAGAAGTGCGTTGCCGACGATGATCTCTGCACCATCGAATCGTGCGACCTTGAAACGGGTGAGTGCCTGGTCAGGGCGGTGGATGTCGACGACGTGAACAAATGCACGACCGACTGGTGCGACCCGGCCACGGGCGTTGTCCACCATGATCCGGCCGTCGTTTGCAACGACGACACCCTCTGTACCCTGGACGAGTGCAATCCCGGCACGGGTCTGTGCGAATTCCGCTCGAAGTGCTACGACTTCGACCTCTGCACCGACGATATCTGCGACGAGGAAACCGGCGCGTGCTCCTACGAGGCAACCACCTGCGATGACGGCCTTGAATGCACGATCGAATGGTGCAACGGCGTCTCCGGCGATTGCGTCTACCAGGATGTCGTCTGCAACGACAGCAGCTCCTGCACCACCGATTACTGCGATGAGGGAGTTGGCGGTTGCGTGTACGAAATGATGGACTGCGACGACGGCAACCTCTGTACCGACGACGCGTGCAACCCGTCGACCGCAGGCTGTTTCTATCTGCCAACCGACTGCAGTGACAACGATCCTTGTACGACCGACACCTGCACACCGCTTGGCGGTTGCGCTCACGAACCGATTCCCGAATGCACCCCGTGCGTGACCGGTAATGACTGCGACGACCAAGTGGCCTGCACTACCGATATCTGCGATATCCAGGCGGGCGGTCAGTGTCGCAACGTCGAAGTGGTCTGCGACGACCTCAACCTCTGCACCAACGACTGGTGCGACGAGCTTAGCGGCCAGTGCATCTTCGAGTTCAGGTGTGTGGATGGACTCAACTGCACCGAGGATCTCTGTGATGCGCTGACCGGCTACTGCAACCACCCGTCAATAGATTGCAACGACGACGACCTGTGCACGAACGACGACTGCGACGAAGCGGACGGCAGCTGCGTGCATGAAACGTACGTGTGCGACGACTACGATGATTGCACCACCGACTACTGCAACCCCAACAGCGGCTGCGTCTTCCAGGACATGCATTGCTCTGACCTCGACTTCTGCACGACGGACTCGTGCGTCAACGGTGAATGCGTGTTTACCCCGATCGTGTGTAACGACGGCGATGCATGCACCATCGATTCGTGCAACCCGCTGGTGGGCTGCGAGGTTGAATCCGTGCCTTGCGACGATGGCGACGCCTGCTCGCAGGACTTCTGCACTTCCCTGAACGGATGTGTGCACAACTTCAACGTTTGCGACGACGCCAACAAGTGCACCACCGACACGTGCGACCCGATTTCCGGCGTGTGTGCCAATACTCCAGTCGTCTGCAACGATGACAACAAGTGCACGACCGACTTCTGCGACATGGCCACTGGACTGTGCGTATTCGACGAGACCTCCGGTTGCAGATCGCCGTATGCCTGCGCCGTCGCCTCCTGCAACACGACGACGGGCGCCTGTGATCTCGACACCAGCGCATGTCCGAAGTGCAACATGATGGGCAATTGTCCAAGCGACGACGACCCGTGTACTCAGGACATCTGCGTCGAAAGCCTGGACATCTGTGTCTACGAACCGGCCCGTTGCAGAGCTGAAGATGGCAACCAATGCATAATCGGAACGTGCGTTGGAGTCGACGGCCTCGGTCGGCCCATCTGCGAAGACATGCATGAGTTGGAGTGCGAGCCTGATTCCAACCTCTGCACCGTCGAGACATGCAACCCCTCGAACGGCATCTGCCGTTCCTCTCCCGTTGCATGCGACGACGGCAATCCGTGCACGACCGACTCCTGCTCCCGCGTGAACGGTCAGTGCGTGTTCGAGGAACGCGTGTGTCCGGAACAGCAGGACGCCTGTCTCGTCCCGTACTGCGACCAAACGACCGGCGCATGCATGTTGGACGTACTGGACTGCGACGACCACAACGGATGCACCGTCGATTCGTGTGACTTTGACGCCGGATGCGTCCACACCGTCGATCCTGAAGGTGGCTGTACCTCTTGCGACGAAGACGTTGACTGCAGCGACAACGATCCGTGCACGTCGGAACACTGCGACGAAACCATCGGAATCTGCTACTCCACGGGCAGCATCTGTGACGACGGCAACGTCTGTACGGTCGACTCGTGTGCCGATGGCGTCTGTTCGTACGAGCCTCTGGATTGCCACGATGGGTTGGAGTGCACGGTCGACAGCTGCGATCCGATAGGCGGCTGCTTCACCGAGCCCTACGAGTGCCCGGATGACGGCGACCCATGTACAAACCTTTCCTGCACCGAGGAAACGGATGAGGCGGGCGTGCCCATCTGCGTCTCCGAACAGGTTCTCTGCAACGACGACGATCCTTGTACGGATGACGCATGCGTCCCTGGAACGGGTTGTGTCTACTCTCCGAAGGTCTGCACGCCTCCTGCTGATCTCGGTGTCTGCGAAATCTACCAGTGCAACCCCGAATCCGGTTCATGCGAGGTTCAATCGAAGGATTGTTCATCGGATGTGCCCTGTACCCTTGGTACCTGCAATGAATCCGGCGAATGCGTCTACAGTCTGTCACCTGAATGCCAGAGCTGTACGAGCGACCTGCAGTGCAACGACGGTATCCCGTGTACCGAGGACTTCTGCGACACCGGCTCGAATGGCCTGCGTTTCTGCACGTCGTTGGACAAAGTCTGCGACGATGGTGTCATCTGCACCACCGACTCCTGCAACGAACTCACCGGCAACTGCGTGTATGAGGACAACTGCGTCGATGACGGCAACCCGTGCACCATCGACTACTGCGACGTGGACATCGGCTCATGTGTCAATGAAGACAAGATCTGTGACGACGAGAATATCTGCACCACCGACTCATGCAACAGCACCACCGGGATGTGTGAGTTTGTTCCGATCGACAACTGCTGCGAGGTTGACGAGGACTGCGCCGACGCGGATCTCTGCACTGTAAACACCTGCGTGCTCGCTACCAACCGCTGCGCGGTCGCCGACGTTTACTGCAACGATCTTCTGGTCTGTACTGAAGATTCCTGCGATCCTGCGACCGGTGAGTGCGTGTTCGAGGAAGTGCCCGAATGCTGTCAGACA
Source organism: uncultured Anaeromyxobacteraceae bacterium (assembly GCA_964573455.1). Lineage (GTDB taxonomy): Bacteria > Myxococcota_A > UBA9042 > DTJE01 > DTJE01 > JAGOFO01. Next base: position 12,579 of record CAZNJW010000029.1, read on the forward strand.
AACGAGGACTGTTTCGACGACGATGTCTGCTCGAATGACTTCTGCGATCTGAACACGTTCACGTGCGCCAACAAGCCGGTCAACTGCCCGACCGACTGGAACTCCTGCACCGCCGATGTCTGCGACAACGCTTCCGGTGGATGTATCAACAGACCGATCGAAGGTTGCTGCCGTCGTAACGGCGATTGCAACGACGACAACCCGTGCACTAACGACACCTGTTTCCGCAGTTCCTGTAACTACAATGAAAAGAACTGCAACGATTACAACCGGTGCACTCTCGATTCGTGCAACGCCGAAACGGGCGACTGCGAGCACGAGAACATCTGCTGACGCAACAATCCCCGAACAGAATCTCCCCTGTCCCCCGCTGGTTGACTCAAGCAGGTTCACGTTCTATAGATCTGTCTGAAGGCAAAACACCCATCAAAACGACGAGGGACGTTATGAATTCCGATTCCATCGTTTTTTCGGGCTCTTCACATCCGCAGCTCGCAAAGTCGATCTGCCGCAGTCTGGACTGCAAACTGGGGCGATCACAGGTGATCAAGTTCTCCAACGACAACCTGATGGTCAGAGTTCTGGACAACTGCCGCGAGAAAGACGTGTTTATCGTCCAGACGTCCAATACACCGGTGAACGAAACACTGATGGAGCTTCTAATCTTCATCGACGCGGTCAGGTTCGCCAGCGCCGCCCGCATAACAGCGGTTCTGCCTTACTACCCGTACTGCCGGTCGGACAAGAAGGATGAACCGCGAATATCGGTCACCGCCCGCCTGGTTGCTGACCTGCTCACCACTGCCGGTGTGGACAGAATCCTGACGATGAACCTGCATTCTCCGCAGATTCAAGGGTTCTTCAGGAAACCCGCGGACCAGTTGCTGGCAGCCCCCGCTTTCTTCGACTATTTCAACGAGGTTCTGTTCAACGAAGAACCCCGGGAGGATTTCGTTCTGGTAATGGGGGACACCGGAGCGGCGAAATCTTTCAGCTACTACTCTGACGAGCTTCTGCTGCCCATGGCGATCATCGACAAATTCCGTGGCGACCACAGCGACAAACCTGTCGTCAGGCAGGTCGTCGGCGACGTTCGTGGCAAATCGTGTCTGCTCGTGGACGACGAAATCGCCAGTGGCAGGACTCTGGTCAACGCAGCGCAGAAACTGCTCGAGTTTGGCGCGCGGCGTGTGCTGGCAACCGCAGTACATCCGGTCCTGTCGGGAGATGCTGTCCGCAGGCTGGTCGACTCCCCGATCGAAAAGTTCATCATCGGCAACACGCTGCCGGTTGACGACAAGATTGCGGAGCATCAGTCACGCTTTCATGTCATCGATCTGGCGCCGCTGTTTGCCAAAGCCATCCAGTGCATCCATAATGGCGACTCGATGTCGGCCCTCTTCCCGCCTTCGGTTCGGAGGTCGGTCTGACCTTTGTCAGGATCATTCCGAGGATAAAATGACCGTAAACGCAGTCCTTGTGACCTTTTCCGAGGTGTTTCTCAAGCGCGGCAAGCGTCCGTGGTTTCTCTCCAAACTTAAGGAAGGGCTGGAAAGGCAGTTGGCCGGCGCGGGCAGGTTCCGGGTACGCGAACTCTACTCCATGCTGATGATCGTCCACGCGGACTCCAAAGGGTGGGATCTTGTCGATTTCGTTGTGGACGACGGCTTGATCAGTGCGTTCGGTCGCAGTTTCGGAATCGTGTCATTCATGCCGTCGAAAATCGTGCCACGAGAGATCTCCATCATGGAAAGGGAAATGGAGGGAATCGCCGACTCAATGATGCAGGGAGTGTCCAGCTTCAAGGTTGAGACGGTCCGTTCGGTCAAGGATTTCCCCCTTAATTCCATGGAACTCAGCAAGCGGCTGGGTGGCGTTATCTGGGAGAAGACAAAAACTCCGGTCAAGATGAAGGACCCTGAACTGACCATCAACGTCCGCATACTGCCTGCCGCCGCCGCCATTTCGGTCAGATCGATCCGCGGGCCGGGCGGACTGCCGACCGGCTCATCGGGAAAAACACTGTTGATGCTGTCCGGTGGCATAGACTCGCCCGTGGCCGGCTACCAGGTCATGCGGCGGGGCTGCTCGATGGATGCCGTCCACTTCGACGCGTCCCCATACACAACACCCGAGGCGCGAGAAAAGGTCGAAAAGCTGGCTCAGATGCTCGCCGCCTACCAACCTGGAATGAACCTGTACGTGGTTCCGTTCGGGTCGGTCCAGGCGCACCTTCGCGACAGCGCACCCGGAAGGATGCTGGTCGTTCTGTACCGCAGGATGATGCTGCGTTGCGCGACCAGAATCGCCGAGCGCGCGAACGCGCTGGCTATCGTGACCGGGGACAACATCGGACAGGTCGCCAGCCAGACCATCGAGAACATGACGGTGATCGGTCAGGCGACCGGAATGACAGTACTGCGTCCGCTGCTGACGTACGACAAGATGGATGTGGTGGACATCGCCAGACGGATTGGAACATTCGACACGTCGATATTGCCCTTCGATGACTGTTGTTCGCTTTTCGTGCCCCCGCATCCCGAGACCGCGGCCGACCTTGAACGAGTCCTGGCCATCGAGAGCGAAATCGATATCGACGCCCTGGTCGACATGGCGGTGTCCGAATCCGAATGTCTGAGAATGGGTGAACCTGAAGCCAGGCACTGAACGCTGCGCCTCAGCGGGCAGGCAGGAAAACGCACCCCTGACTGCCCGGGGCGATGCGGATATTCAACCCCGTGATAACGGCACTGGACGAGCGTGAATCCACCGAGGTGATTCGGAAGGGACGCCCGTTATCAAGTGCGCCGGCCATCCCGGCGCGGATGCCGGACGTAGAACCGGCGTCAAGAACAATGACGACCCGATGAAGCTGGATCACCGACTCCAGCACTCTGATCGGCACACACTCGGCCGATGAGGATGGTATTGGCGCAACGGGCGATGCCGAAACCGATGACGAAGACGGCGATGCATCCCCGTAAGGGTCTTCCGTTTCGGCCACTTCCATGCCCGCGCAGCCGCAGGCCAGGGTCGCGACCAGCAACCAGACCGACGAAATCCTGTACAGTCCCGTCATCAAGATTCTCCGGACGGCGGAATCAGACCTTCCGAGACTGACGGAAGGCGGCAGCCGCCTGAATGAAGCCTCGGAATATCGGATGCGGCGCGCGCGGCCTGGACTTGTATTCCGGATGGAACTGGCTGGCAATGAAGAAGGGGTGCCCTGGCAGTTCGATGATCTCGACCAGCCCTTTCCGACCGTCGGGAAGGGCTGCGGCCTGCTTCGCCCTTTCCCCTGCATACAGTCCGGACACGATCAGTCCCTTTTCGATCAACGGTCCAATGAACTCGTTGTTGACCTCGTAACGGTGACGGTGTCTCTCGGAGATCTCGGCCGACGAATACAGTGAGGCGGCCAGGCTGCCCGGCGTCAGGGCGCACTGGAAAGCGCCAAGTCTCATGGTGGCGCCCTTGTCGGTCACACCGCGCTGCTCGGGAAGCAGATCGACAACGGCGTGCGTGGACTCGGGGTTGAACTCGGTCGAGTTCGCGTCCGTCATGCCACACACGTTTCTGGCGAACTCGACGGTCGCAAGCTGCAACCCGAGACATATCCCGAGGAACGGCACGTTGTGCGTTCTTGCGTACTCGATCGCCCGAATTTTTCCCTCGGTGCCGCGTGAGCCGAACCCACCCGGCACGAGAATTCCACTTGCACCGTAAAGGATGGCGTCACAGTCCGCGTCGCCTTCCAGGTCCTCGGCCTCGATGAAGTGCAACCTGACCCTGACCCGGTTCGCGATACCGCCGTGCAGCAGCGCCTCGCAAAGGCTTTTGTAGGATTCCTTCAGATCCACATATTTCCCGACAACGTTGATCGTCACCTCGGGATCCACGATCCTGACGCCGTCCACGATCCTCTTCCAATCAGCGAGCCGGGCCTCACGCGCCCAGATTCCAAGCTGATCGCACAGACGCTGATCAAGTCCCTCATCTTTGAAGGCCAGCGGGAGCTCGTACACGGACTGGGCATCCACGGCCGCGATGACGTTCTCGGGGGGGATACTGCAGAAAAGGGAGATCTTGCGTTTGACCTCGGGCGGCATCGGCTTTTCCGACCTGCAGACGATGATGTCCGGCTGGATGCCGATCTCGCGCATCGCGTTGACGCTGTGCTGCGTAGGCTTGGTCTTGAGTTCGTCCGCGGTCTTGATGAACGGGACGTAAGTGACATGAATGTAGGCCGTGTTCTCGGCGCCGTATTCAAGTCTCATCTGCCGTATGGCTTCAAGGAACGGCAGGCCCTCGATGTCGCCCACGGTGCCGCCAACCTCGACCAGACAGATGTCGAAGCCATCCGCGGCCTTCAGGATCCTGGCCTTCACCTCGTCGGTTATGTGAGGGATGACCTGGACCGTTGCGCCCAGGTATTCACCGTGGCGCTCCCGGTTAATCACCGTTTCATAGATCTGACCGCTCGAGACGCTGTTCAACCTGGCCATCGTGGCGGTTGTGAAACGTTCGTAATGGCCAAGGTCGAGGTCCGTCTCGGCACCGTCGTCGGTCACGAACACCTCGCCGTGCTGAAATGGACTCATCGTGCCCGGATCGACGTTCAGGTACGGGTCCATCTTCAGCAGGGTAACCCTGAGGCCCCTGGCCTCAAGAATCGCAGCCGTAGACGCAGCCGTGATGCCCTTGCCGATCGACGAAACAACACCGCCGGTTACAAAAATGAACTTTGTGTGGGTAGGACGTGGGGCCATGATTCCTCCAAACGAGTTTGGAAAAAAAAAACACGGCCCAGCAAATCAACTTGGCCAACGTATAGTAGGCGCGACTGCCTATCCGTGTCAAACTGACAACATAACCATATAAAATCAAAGCGTATTTTTGGCTGTCGGCCCAGATCACCGCCTGGTATCGGCGCCCCACAGGTACTTGTGCAATTGCAGCCCAAGTCTGATACGTGGATGACTCCCCAGCACCCATTCGGCCACCTCGGCCGCATCGACACGCCCCCACGCCGGCGTGACCGTGATCTCTCGCACGCGTTCGAACAACCCCTTCTTCGTAGCCCATTCGACGGCAAGGTCGAAATCCGAACGATCCTCGACCACGAACTTCACAACGTCCTGCCGGCCGGGCCTGCTCAGGACTCTGCTCCTGCCCGGTGTCAACCAGCGGGGCTCCCATCCCTGCCTGAGCAGTGAGACCTTGATGTCGATCACCATGCACACTTCGATGGGAACAGACACCATATCCAGTGTTCCGTTAGTCATCACCTCGGTCTCGACCCCGGCTTCCACAAATTTTTCGAGCACATCTGGGAGATCCCGCTGCAACAGCGGTTCACCCCCGGTGACGCAGACGATCGGCATTTCCCGGCTCTCGGTCTCGAGTCCGCATCGCAGGGCCTCTTGAAAGTACAAATTGAAGATCTCGTCCGGGCTGAGCTCAACACCCTCGCTTTCACTGGCGTAACGTGTGTCGCACCAGCGGCAGTCCAGGTTGCAGCCGGCGGTCCGGACGAAAAAACACGGCATTCCAGCACGCGGTCCCTCACCCTGAATCGACAGAAAACTCTCGACGACCTTCATTCGGGTCACCCTTTGGACGACAGGCAAATATATGTCAAGCAGCGCAGTTCTGGTACCATCTTGAACATTGGTGACTGACAGGTGAGTAATGAAACTGGGCTGCGTCATGCACAAGGGAGCCATGGTGCCGGTTGCCAGGGTTCATGGCAGGCTCGTGAACCTGCAGAAGGTCGCCGACGTCGTGGCGCCAGGTTCACGTTTCCCAACCGGCGTGGACATGGTGAGAAGGCTCATGGCGCCTGACGCATCCTTCTCAACCGTCATAGAGGTTCTCAGGTCTCTGAAGACTTCCTGTCCATCGCGCTTCTTCCAGCCCGAGACAGGTCTCGAGTGGTTGCCGCCGGTTCATGACGCGAGGCAGATCATATGCGTGGGCCTGAATTATCGGTCTCACTGCGCCGAACAGAATGTTCCAGAACCTGTCGAACCCCGCTTCTTCTCGAAACTGGTCTCGTCGATGACCGGCCACCTGCGGCCAGTCAGCCTCTGGCCTGTCACCAACGCGATCGACTACGAGGGCGAACTCGCCATCGTCATTGGTAAAAAGACATTCCGGGAGCCCGAATCCAGTGTTCTTTCCTGCGTGGCCGGCTACATGATCCTGAACGACGTCTCGGCGCGTGACCTTCAGGAGTCCGACCGGCAGTGGATGCGTGCGAAAAGCCTCGACGGATTCTGTCCCTGCGGCCCCTTCCTGACCACGGCCGATGAGGTCCCGGACACTGACAACCTGAGGATCACCACCACCGTGAACAATGAGGTTCGTCAGGACTGCTCGACATCCGACATGATCTTCAATATCGCCGGAATCATCTCGCGCCTGAGCCAGGCCATCACGCTTCAGCCAGGCGACATCATCGCGACCGGAACACCGGCAGGTGTCGGGAAATTCCGTGATCCACATGGATACCTTTCGCACGGAGACACAGTCAGCATCACCATCGACGGACTGGGAACCCTCACCAATACCTTCAACGGCGTTGAATGATGCGACACTTTTTGACGTCAGCCATCATTCTGACCATCTGCTGCGTGGTTCAATCCGGATGTTCGATCGACGAAACCAGCGTGCGAATCCAATTCAAATCTTCACAGGTCAGCGCGGATTACACTGGAACAGCCCGATACGCCCTGGCAGTGCCCCAGGGGAATATGGTCAAGGTATTCCTGTTCGAAACTGCAGATGCGACGTGCGAAGCGACCCTCAACGAAGAGGCTGTTGCCGAGTTGTATCTGCCGGGGGATCCCTCCGGGACCCCGGGCATAAAGTTCGCGCCACCTTCAAGACCCAACTGGGTAACGGCGATACCGAACGAGGCCCCGATGATTTCAAGACAGACCATTAAGGGCACAACGGTTTCAGGCTGCATCAACCAGAAGGTGGAACTGGCATCTTCCGGTAACCAGGGCAGTATCACAGGTTGCTTCAAGGCGAAACTCTGTCCCGCGCGCCCCCTGGACAGACTTGCATCAAAAAGCGGTGCTTCCAGCATGGAAATCTCAATGAGCATGCCAGGGAAAAGCTGGTCCCGGCATGTATCGAACTCAATCGCCTTCCTGGCCGAGGACGTGATAATGGTCTTCTTCCAGGACTCGGAATCCCTGAACTGCGAAAACTACCGCGTTATTCCCAAGCAGGGACTCCTGGAATTCAGATTCACGAAGGGACAAACCTCCTTTCTGGGCAACGATGTCATAAAAGTGGCTCCAGTCGATCCGGACAATGGGTGGAGTTTTCACTTCAACAGCGAACAGGTGAAAGCGGCGCAGGCAGAAGCAATCCTGTCTCCGGACGGAAGCCAGATTACCGGAACAGTAGATGTTTCCACCAATGGCGTGGATGACCTGTCACGCCGGGAATATTTTGGGCGGGAGGTTGAATCACAAAAGGATTCCGAAGTGTTCTCACGTATGAAAGGTACTTTCACCGCGACAGTCTGCCCGGAATTCTGAATACCGCCAGACTGGATGGATGCCTACCAGCCCATCTTTCCCAGCAGTTCTTCCGTAATCCCGTTGCCACTTGAACTGACAAAAGAATGAACATACCTGGCAATCAGATCGACCTCGACGTTTACCAGGTCACCCTGGCCGAGCCTGCCGAGCGTGGTCGCGGACAGCGTGTGCGGAATCACGGTGACGGAAAACGCCCCGCCACCCACATCATTCAGGGTCAGCGACACGCCATCGATGGCTATCGAACCCTTGGTGGCCAGGAACCGGGCCACCTCCTCCGGAGCCTCGAACCTGAGTTCGGATGACTCTCCATGCGGCCTTGCATGCAGGAATCTGACGGTGGCGTCTACGTGTCCGGTCACGATGTGACCGCCGAGTCTGCCGCCTGCGGCAACGGCCCGTTCCAGGTTGACGCTGGTACCGGCACGGAACCGTGAGACAGTAGTCCTGCGGACCGTTTCGCCCGAAGCGAAAACCACGAAGCCGCCCGGGATCACCTTTTCCACCGTCAGGCATGGTCCCGAAACCGCCACGCTCTCACCGACCTGCAAAGGCTCTCCGGACAGGCTGGCCTCAACCGAAAGCTCTATGCCGCCACCACGTGGTCTGGTCTGCGCGATGACGCCGACCGTCTCGATGATGCCTGTAAACACGGGACCTCCTGACCACAAACTGAGGTTGTTCGATTATAGCAGCGGCATGGATCGTCGGCTATCGCAGCGGTTCCAGGTCCATTCGGACGTCTTCACCCACACGGCGCAGCGAGATCGTCCGAAAGCGCATGGAATCGGCCGGCAGGTCAATACCGAGGTCGGCGCAGATGCCTGGGGCGCCGTTGTCGCCAAGAAGAAGCGGCGCGTAATAGATCACCAGACGATCCACAAGAGATGCCTTCAGCAGCGACGCGGCAAGATGGTGTCCGCCCTCGACCAGAACCGACGTGACACGCATCGCGCCCAGTGCGGCAATGGCCGCGTCGATATCGACCACACCGTCCACAATCGGAAGCTGGACCACCTCGACGGACGATCTGGAAAGCTCCTCAAGCCGGGACGGCGGCAGATCGGGACCGGCCAGAAGGATTACGCGTCCATTCGACGTCGAGTCAATCAGGCGGCTTTCCGATGGCAGGTTTCCACCGGTGCTGACAACGGCCCGGATCGGGTTGCCCACGTTTGCCCGACGGTCCGCAAGCAGCAGGGGATCGTCTGACAACGCGGTGTTCGCGCCAACCATAACGCAGTCGGACGCGGCCCGCAGGCGCAACACGTCCCGTCTGGCAGCCTCGCCGGTGATCCGCCCGGACGGACCCTTCGTGCCGGAGGACCTGCCGTCCAGGGTTACCGCCATCTTCAGCGTCACCCACGGCCGCCCCGAAACGATCCATCTGGCAAAGCCGCGATTCAGTTCGAGACACTCATCGCCGAGCACACCGACGGTAACCTGGATTCCGGCCCCTTGAAGACGCGCGATGCCGCGACCACTGACCACGGGATTCGGGTCGACCATGCCGACGACCACACGACGAACGCCGGATGAGATCACCGATGACGTGCATGGCGGGGTCATGCCTTGATGGCAGCATGGTTCAAGCGTCACGTAGAGCGTGCATCCGGCGGCCTGGAAGCCGATCCTGGACAGCGCGTCCACCTCGGCATGCGCGGCGCCGTGTTTATGATGATATCCGGTGGCGATCACCCGACCGTCGCGCACCAGCACCGCACCAACCATCGGGTTCGGACTCACATGCCCCTGACCCTTCCTGGCCAGCGAGATGGCCCGGCGCATCATGGCGCGGTCAAACGAGGCGTCAATGCGTGAAGAATCGGAAGCTGCGTCCATTCACCGTTTCCCCCTCGAGGCGCGCACGAGAGAGCGAATCTCTTTCTCGAACGCGGTGATGTCGGTGAAGCTGCGATAGACGCTGGCGAACCTGACGTAAGCGACCGGGTCCTTCTCGCGAAGGAAGTCCATGACCTCGCTGCCGATCCAGGAACTCTCGACCTCGGTGGCCATCCGATCCTGAATCTTCGCCATCAGACCATCGATGAAGCCCTCGATCTCCGAGCTGGAAACGCGGGTCTTCTGGCAGGCACGCGACAACCCGGCCATCAGCTTGGAACGGCTGAACTCCTCACGGCGCCCGTCCTTCTTGATGACCCTGGGGATGAATTCCTCGGCGCGTTCATATGTGGTGAAGCGACGATGGCAGGATTCGCACTCGCGTCTGCGGCGGATCGCGTCCCCGTTCCCGGCGACCCGGGAATCGATAACACGGGTTTCAGGGTTGCCGCAGATTGGGCACTTCATGGATCAACCCCCGTTTTCGATCTGGGAGATGATATCCAGCCGCCGCTGATGACGGACCTCGAACTGCGTCGACAGGAACGTGTCGAGAAGTTCAACCGCATACTCGGGGGCGATGAGGCGCGCGCCAAGCGCGACCACGTTGGCGTTGTTGTGCTGCCTGGCCATCCTGGCGGTAACGACATCGTGAACCAGCGCGGCGCGGATACCGTCCACCTTGTTGGCGGCGATACTCATGCCGATGCCGGTTCCGCATACCAGAACACCCAATTCCAGGTTGCCCGAAGCGACATCACGCGAGACCCTGGCGGCGTATACCGGATAGTCCACGGACACAGCGGGATCGTTCGTCCCGAAGTCCACGACTTCATGCCCGGCCGCGGTCAGATGCCTGATGATGTGGGCCTTCATCCCGCAACCGGCATGGTCTGAGCCAATACCGATTTTCATGGGATCACGCCTTCTCGGGTGCAGTCGCCACTACGATGCGATCACGATAGAAACCGCACTCGGTGCAGGCCCTGTGAGGCATCCTGACAGCGCCGCAACGCGAGCACTTCACCAGGGACTTCACCGTCAGTTTGTCGTGATTGGCGCGACGTGAATCGCGGGTGGAACGGGACTTCTTCTTCTTCGGAACAGCCATGATCAGCCTCCGTCAATACTCGGGACAACGAACTCACCTGAAGGCATTCCTTCAGTTCTTCGGGTCCACTTTCAAAACTTTCAAGGTCTCCCAGCGCGGGTCGCTATCATCAATAACGCAACCGCAGTCGCTGACATTCCTGTCGTGACCGCACATCGGACAAAGCCCCCTGCAGTCCTTCCTGCAGACCGGCTTGACCGGAAGCGCGAGCACCAGTTCGTCACCGCCAAGCGCCAGAAGATCCACTTCATCACCCGCGAAGAAGGTGCAGTCGAGGTCGTCCGTCTCGGAGATGACCTCTTCTTCCCTGTCCTGCGCGGGATCGATTCCTTCAACGAACACATGCCTGAAGGTCCTCTTCAGTATGAAGGGACTCTCGGCCAGACACCTGCAGCAGACCGCGGTCAACGCGCCGGCCAATACACCCTGCGCGACCACGTTCTTTCCCGCCAGCGACAACCGAACGTTCAGGCCAACAGGATCACCCGAAACGCGGTAGTCGACCGGAAGCAGTCCAGCGACGAAATCACCGGGGAGCTGCATCTGCCAATCGAGACCGCCCTCGGTAATATCAGCGACCGGGACGCATCCCGGTTTCGGCCTTTTCGTCGCCATGGTCAGTGACAAGCCTCCGACAGGCCCCCGGATTACGGGGTCACCGATATTAAGGGCAGACAGCAACAAAGTCAAGCGCCTCCAACAGTGTCAGGATCAGGTTACAGGCCGTGGCAGCGTAACAGATGCATCCCCATCTCCATCCCCATCTCCATCCCCATTCCCCGTCCCCGTTCCCGTCCCAGTCCCTGCTGTCCCAAGGCCCGCCAACCGGCGGGCCGCCCATCCAAAGCCCACGGCATCAGCCGTGGGATCAACGCACCACCCACACTCCGCGGCCGGCCCAAGGGGCCGCACGCCCATTCTGCCCCTGTCCTCGTAGCGGCGAATCACATTCGC
>CAZNJW010000030.1:0-23496 GCA_964573455.1 uncultured Anaeromyxobacteraceae bacterium
GGCCCTGGGATCATGGCGCCCCCCTCCCCCAACGGCGAATGTGATTCGCCGCTACACGGACAGGGACCAGAATGGGCGTGCGGCCCGTTGGGCCGGCCGCGGTGTGGGTATGGGGCGTTGATCCCACGGCCAAGGCCGTGGGCTGTGGATGTGCGGCCCGCCGATTGGCGGGCCTGGAAACAGGTACATAAACAGGATCGGGAACGGGTTCCGGCGTAGGGGCGAATGACAATTCGCCCTACCCCAGGTGCGGAACCTTCAAACCGTGTCGTTCAGCCGCTTCTATCGCCTCATCGTAGCCGGCGTCCGCGTGCCTGAAGACACCCATCGCGGGGTCGCCCCGCAGAACACGTTCAAGCCTGACCGCCTGACGCGCGGTTCCGTCCGCCACGATCACGACACCCGCATGAATCGAGTACCCGATCCCGACCCCGCCTCCGTGATGGATCGACACCCACGTGGCTCCGTTGGACGCGTTCAACATCGCGTTCAGAAGCGGCCAGTCCGCGACGATATCCGAACCGTCCTTCATCGCCTCGGTCTCGCGATGGGGTGATGCCACCGACCCTGAATCCAGGTGATCACGTCCGATCACGATCGGCGCCTTGACGCGGCCGGTCGCGACCAAGTCGTTGAACGCCACCCCGGCCTTGTCCCTCTCGCCGTATCCCAGCCAGCAGATTCTGGACGGAAGGCCCTGGAACGCGACCTTGCGCCTGGCCATTCCGATCCAGCGGACCAGACCCTCGTTCTCGGGAAACATCTTCAGCATCAGGTCGTCGGTGGCGGCGATGTCCGCCGGATCGCCCGACAAGGCAGCCCATCTGAAAGGTCCCCTGCCCTCGCAGAACAGTGGACGGATGTACGCCGGCACGAATCCAGGAAACGAAAACGCGTCCTTGAACCCTGCCCTGAAAGCCTGAGTCCTGATGTTGTTGCCGTAGTCGAAGGCGTACGAACCCAGCCTCTGCAACTCGACCATCGCCGCCACGTGTCGAACGACCGCATCCATTGCCAGCGCCTGATAGCGCTCCGGGTCTTCGCGGCGCAGCCTCAACGCCTCGTCGTACGGCACCTGGTCGGGCACATAACCGTTCAGCATGTCATGGGCGGACGTCTGGTCTGTAACCAGATCAGGCACCAACCCGCGACGGACCAGCTCCGGAAAGACTGTCGCGCAGTTTCCCAGAAGTCCGATCGACAGCGGCTCGCGTTTCGCCACGGCATCCGCGGCAAGACGAAGTGCCTCGTCCAGGCTCTCGGTCGTGACATCAAGGTACCTGGTCTCGACGCGCCGCTGGATTCGATGCGGATCAACCTCGACGCACAGGGCAACGCCACCCGCCATGGTCACAGCCAGAGGCTGCGCGCCTCCCATCCCGCCAAGACCGCCAGTCAGTACGAGACGTCCCGACAAATCGCTGCCGAAATGCTTCCGCCCGGCCGCCATGAAGGTTTCGTAGGTTCCCTGAAGAATCCCCTGCGTGCCGATATAGATCCATGAACCAGCCGTCATCTGGCCGTACATCATCAGGCCCATGCGATCCAGTTCCCGGAACTTCTCCCAGGTTGCATAAGCCGGAACCATGTTCGAGTTCGCTATCAGCACCCGGGGCGCCTCAGCATGAGTCCTGACAACGCCAACCGCCTTGCCCGACTGGACCAGCAGAGTCTCGTCTTCTTCCAGCTCCATCAGCGCACGGTCGATCTTCTCGTAGCAGTCCCAGTTCCTGGCTGCCTTGCCGATGCCGCCGTAAACCACCAGTTCATCTGGATTCTCGGCGACGTCCGGATGAAGATTGTTATGCAGCATCCTTCGTGCAGCTTCCTGCTGCCACCCTTTGCAGGTCAGCTTTGTGCCGGTCAAAAATTCAACCCTTGCCATTCACTCCTCCGATTGTCCGGCCTGCGTCCCGCAGACACCCGATGTTTCCGGCCGGAACACGACGTCTGAAAACAGCCGACGCGTATCCGACGACCGCCGATGGATCGCCCGTGACGCGCATGCTGGTCGAATAGGCCACGGTCTCGGCGAATCTGGCCCCGAGACGCAGCGCCACATACATCATTATCACAACAGCGGACACGCCGCACATGCTCAGGTGATGGGAGACTACCGCATCGAACAGGCCCGCCGGATCCAGCGCCTCGATACGGTCCAGCGCGAGTCTGTCCCTGCGCTGTCCCGACCTGACCGGCTCCGAGTGATTCATATCGGAGCTGGCTACGACCAGCACGTCTCCCTTGCCCACATCTGAGCCTGTGATGGAGCGATACAGCGAATCGGCAACCTCGGAGCACTGGGCAAGCGTCAATGATCGAACGCAGATCGGCACCACCCTGGCGGACGGATTCAAGACCTGAACGAACGGCAGCACAGCCTCGATCGAATGCTCCTCCTCGTGGGCGCAGGCGTCGATCTCAAGCAGGCCGCCGTCCACGACCAGAGTCCTGGCCAGTGCCCGATCCACCTGCATGGGACCCGCCGGGGTCGCGTAGTCCTCATCGCCGTATACGGCAACGCGTGCACCAAGTCCGGTGTGATTCGGACCGATCACCACGACCGTCGACGGAACCTTGATCTGCCGCCAGGCCGCGGCCGCCACCGGTCCACAGAAATCAATCGAGGCGTGCGGAACCATCACCCCGACGACATCAGTTTCGTGACCGGTTCCCTGCGACGAGCCTGTCAACCCTTTGATGACGTCGCACACATCTTCCCGGGAAGCTGGATAGTATCGACCGGCGATTACGGAGGCCCGGGGCATGCTCAAACCACTGTCAGGCGGCTTGAATATACACAAACGCACGTGCAAACGCACCCACGGCGGAATCATGTTCTGTTGTTTGCGGAGAGAGAGGGAGTCGAACCCCCGGTAGGCTGACGCCTACGGCTGATTTCGAATCAGCTGCCATCGACCACTCGGCCATCTCTCCAGTTTTCAAAAAAGGAACCACGGGTCAGCGGAGAGAGGGGGATTCGAACCCTCGGAGGCTTTTGACCTCACACGATTTCCAGTCGTGCACCTTCGACCACTCGGTCATCTCTCCAGCACATCTTCCAGGCCCTCACCGCGCGGGAAACCGCGGCAGGAAAGGTCAGGATGAACGCAAATTCTGAAAGAACCTTTTCAACAGGGCCGAGCTGCGCTCGGCGTCGACCCCATGAACCACACGACAGTTGTGGTTCAGCCTGGAGTCGGACAGCACGGTGTAAAGACTGCGTGCCGCCCCGGCCTTCGGATCGTCGGCCGCGTAGACCACCGATCTCAACCGCGAAAGGACGATCGCTCCGCAGCACATCACGCACGGTTCCAGGGTGACGTACAGCGTGGCGCGCCGCAGGTCGATGCCTGAAGCCGCCGCCGCCCGGAGGACCAGGACCTCGGCGTGTGCCGCGGGATCCCGCGTCTCGATCATCCGGTTGCGATCCGACGCGACGATCCGGTCATCGACGACAAGAACCGCCCCGACAGGCACCTCGCCGGCATCGAACGCCGCCTCGGCCATCCCGAACGCGGCCTCCATGAATCTGTCGCAGGAACCGGCCATCCACAGTCCGCCACCGGGTGTCACCCGGTCAACACATCCGTTCGTTTAAAGATCCGACCCCGAAAGGCGGGCAGAATTTAGCAGACGAAACCGTGCGCGTCAATACGGGCGCTTCGTTCGCTGATATCGACCAGCATCCAGCCGCGTGATATATACACGACATGGCAGGGAACAGCATTCCACATGCGGTCAGATCGCTCGCTCGCAAGTTCGGGCCCAAACCGCTGTACGTCGACGCCATGTCCGGCGTCGAGGTGAACCGGATCGAGTTCAAGAATCTCGCCTGGGCTGCTGCCCGCGGGCTGATCGATTCCGGTGTCCAGCCTGGTGACGGCGTGGCTCTGGCCGGTTTCGAGGGATATGAGGGACTGGCCTTCGAACTCGGTTGTCAAGCAGCCGGCGCCGTTCCTTTCCTGCTTCCCGCCGGTCTTGACGCGGAAGGCCTGGTTGCCGCGCTTCTGATCTCGCGATGCTCCAGATTCGTCATTTCCGACCGTGCTCCCGATTCTGCCCGCGCCATCCGCGAAGCGCTGGCCCCGCTGGCCGATATAACGGTGGAACTCCCTGTCGAGGTGATGCGCCGGGCCGTCAGCGACGACGCGGTGATCCCCGACGATGATCGAGACGACCCGCTGGTCGAGGAACGTCTGCGTTCAATCGGGCACGTGCTCCCCGCCGCCGGTTTCCCACACGTCACCCCGGATGGCCGCTCAATGGTGGTCGGGCTCAGCCACAGCAATATTCTGTCGATGGTCACGACCTTCACGACGGAACTGATGGCCGATGAGAGCGACACGTGGTCCTGCCCCGGCCCTGCGTTTCTTGCCTTCGAACACCTCGCCTGCTGGTACGCCGCCCTGCTTTCCGGCGGCACTTTCTCGGCTGCCCCGGTCGACCGGACACCGGTCGAAAAGCTGTTTCTGGCAAGGCCGTCAATCGCCGTCTGCGACCACCAGACGACCATCGCCATCGAGGCCGGGATGAGATCCGAAATCGCGCAAATCGCGGGCATCAGGGGCCGTCTGACCTCGTGGGGCTTCGATCGCTGCCGGACTCGACTGATCGACTGTCGCGAGCCTTCAGGCGCGGCCGACTCTATTGCCGACCTGGCCGTCGAGCGCGGGGTGCGGGAAATCGTCGGTGGCAGCCTCAGAACGATAGTCTCGGACGGCCCGGACGTGTCGATCGAGGTGCGCGCGTCTCTCGCGGCGGCCGGGACCGACATATGGGCGGTTCTGGCTTCGGTGTCGGCATCCTGTTTCCTGGCTGTTTCCCGCGGCGGCTCGATGCGCCCCGGCTCGGTCGGGCGTCCTCTGCCTGGAACTTCGGTCTTTCCGGGACCGGATGGAATGCTGCGATTCCAGGGGCCGATGATAATGGCGGGCGAGATGGGACAGCCTGTCGACCACTCGCCCGATCTGCTCGACAGAATGCTCTTGTCAGGATATCGCGGCCGGGTTGACGCGGATGGTTTTATCTACATCGACGCGGGAACGCAGTAGTCGCCCATGGTGTTGACCTGACAGGTCATCGTCCCGGGGCAGTCCGGTCCCGACAGGCATCGCTTCATGCACAGCCTGGCGTCACCGACAGTCTGACAGACGGTTGGGAACGGGCACGTGTCACCCGATAGACAGTTCATGGCGCACACGCCGTCCGTGCCGACATCCTCGCCAATGCAGTTCCCGGAGTAGCACTCGCTGTCGTTGCGACAGTTCATCCCCGGATCCCCCGGATCGATCCTGACACACGAACGCACGTTGGGCTGGAACTTGGTGTCGCCCCACATGCAGCGCAACCCGGCCTCTTCCCAGCAGTCGCTCTCGCTGAACGGATCTTCGGGATTCAGTGGCTGGCACTGCGGAACACACATCCCGGCAAGTGTGGATTCGTCCTTGAGAGACATCACGCAGACAGACGACGCGCACTGGGTAAAACCGCAGTCGGCGGTGCAGAAACCGTAGGTATCGGCCGGATTCTGAGCGCAGATCGCCTTGGTAATCGCGCAATCCACGTCCGACAGGCAGCGCCGCCCCGTCTGCATGAAATCGGAACACTTTCCGGTGTAACTGACATTGCACTTGCCCGATTTGCATTCGGTCTCGTTCAGACACTGTTCACCGATCTCCTTGCCGACGGTCCCTGATCCGCAGACCATCACCTTGGAAAGGTCGATGGCGCTTTTCATCTGGATGCAAGCCCTGGACAAAACCACACCATCCGTGCAGTCGATGTCGTCCTCGGTGCATGGCCGCGTCTCGAGACAGTCATCGCCGGTAACGCAGGTCTTCATGCAGACTCCACGCCCCTGAAGCCTGGTGCAGACGGTACCATCGGGACAGGGGTTCGCCGCATCGCACGTCAGCTCGGCGCAGTAACCTCCGTCGAAGTTCGGCAGGCAGCCCATCCTGCCCAGACAATCCTCGTGGGCCTGGCACGGTCCGCCCACATCATTCGCATCGCCGGCCTCCATGTAACAGACCGACTGGAAGACTCCGTCAGGATCTGGAACCTTCTTGCATGAGTAACCGTTTCCAAGCGCGTCTGTCTGCTGGCGGCAGTCGGAATCGTCTTCGCAGGTTATGGTACACAGCGCCGAGTTGCTGCCTGCGGCGAGTCCCATGCAGACGGAGCCTTCGGGACAAACCAGATCCGCGTCACATCCCGGCATCGCGCAGAATCCCTTGGGCCACGACAGGCACTTGCCATCCGGCCAGGTCGAACTGGAACACTCGGACGGCTTGTTGCAGGCCCTGCCGATGTAGTCGCCGGGGTACTCGATCGGGTCGTTGGTGTCCACCTTCCCGCCATCATCCTTCAGGAGGTCCTGGGAAACAGTGTCCGCCGCATCGGGCCCGACAATCTCGGAAGCATCGTCATCAACGCTGTCGACCACTATGTCCGACGTGATTATCACGTCCGGAACGACGACGACGTCAGGATTGACCCGCTTGCAGTAATCGCCAACCCTGATGGTGCCTTCGGGGCAGACCTTGCCGCAACCGGACCCGACCATCAGAATGAACGCAACCAACAGCATCGGAAGCGAACCCGCCGCAACCGTAACAACTCTTCTTTGTGTCATCGGCAAGTCACCAGCGCCTTGTAAACCCAACGTATCATATTCAATTATGGCGTCGAGGGCGATACCCGCCAAATCTGTCGAAAACCATGGGGCAAAAACTTGGGCTGTCACGCGCGCCCGGGGTACTATCCTCGACTGGGTATCCTTTCTATCCGGGGATTGCCGGCGAGGCCAGCGAAAAGCGGCCCGCCATCGGGGACTTATGATTTTCGCGTGCAGAAACTGCGGAAAAAAATACCGCTTCGAACCCTCCACATGCAGCCCCCACGGCACCGATATGACGTGCCATCAATGTGGCCAGGGGCATATCCTCAGAAATAGTGATAACCCGGACGAGGCCGTCATCGCCGTTGGCATCCGCGGCAGCAACGCGGTCGCCGCCGGCGAGGAAATCTCGACCATCACGGAAAGCAGCGTGCGTCGGATGACCGACACCAGCCAGAAGCGTCGGCCGATGTCCGACGGCTGGTGGGTGGCCGTCAACAAGGACAGGATTGGCCCTCTGAACGAGGACCAGCTGACGCAGATGCTGACGGAAGGCAGAATCAATCGCGAGACGCCGGTCTGGCACGCCCCGATGCTCCAGTGGGAACTGATGGGAACCATCCCGGACACCAGGGAACTCCTTGAACGAGTCCCGGAAAGACCCAGACCACTCGAAGACACGGCTCCGCGCCGGATCAGGCAGGTCGACACCGGCTCAACCAGCGAACTCCATCTGCGCCGCAACACTCCATCCGGGATGTCTTCGGGCGATCTGGCCAGGGGGACCTGCCGGGCCCCCGATGAACAGAAAGCGACCGCCGGCGATGAAGGCGCTCCGGCCTGGGTTCCAGCAGGTGGTCTTGAGTCCCGAGATTCCGTGGCGGATACGCATCGGGATTGGCCCGAAGAGACTACTAAACCGGGCAAGAAACGCGGCTCCAGGGACGCCGGCTTCCGTCAAGGTTCCGAAAGAAAGTCCAACGAGGGCCGGGGCTCGGAGCGCAAGCTGCTTTTCGTCACCATCGCGTTAGCCATCGTGGCGGTGGCCGCGGTCATCGGCGTCATAGTGCTTCTTGGTCAGCGCGATACCGTTCAGACAGCTACAAAGTCGCCTGCAGCCGTAACCGAAACGGCGCAAAACGCTTCCGCCGCGCGGGTCACTCCGACCACGCCGACCAAGCCTGCGATCGAACGGACAGCGTCCGCCGCGGCCCCTGCTCAGCAGTCAGCGAACGATGCGGCGGGACCCGCCACCGGTACCGCGGCAAACATGCCTTCACAACCGACCGAAAACGCTCTACCCACGGCACCTGCCGGAAATGAACCCTCCAGACCGTGGCTGGCGCCATCTGAAGGTACCGCGACTCAGCCCGGCACGTCCGCCCCGGTTCAACCAGGCGTCGCAGCGGCCCGGGCAGGCACCCCGGAAGCTGCTTCAGCAGTCGTTAAGCCCGCGGCCGTTGTCGAGCCCAGGATGGGCGCCACGCTGAATCAGAATGCAATCAGCACATTTCTTGCCGAACAGATCGGGCTGTTCCAGGACTGTCGAAAGATGATGGCCACGGACGTGCGTCGTCAGATCGCGATCTCGCTCAGTTTCACGATCTCAACGTCCGGTACAGTCAAAGATCTGGGGTTTGAAACCATCGATCTCGTGGATGCGGACCTGAACGAATGTATAAAGACGACCTTCGACTCGATTAAATTCCAGCCCATGTCCAGAGAGATCAGTTACACCGGCAATATCGTTCTGCCCCGGGTAACGGAATCGCCCAAATGACCACGGCCGCCCGGGCGCCTGCGATACTTCGTCATAGGACCTTCCCGGCGCACATGATCGTCCGTCAGGATCGCGCGCGCACGCCAGTTGTTGATATACCTTGTTAAAGTGCCCCGCGATTCTGTAAAATGCGGCGCAGTTCTTTATTTACAGAGGCCCCGACGAAAATGAAGAAATCCAACAGCATCACCCTGACCGCTACGCTGCTTGCCGCCGCTTTTGTTGCCTGTGGCGGAGGCCGCACCGGCGAGAATCCCAAGATTGAGCTGGATCCGGCAGGAACCGATGTTCAGATGACGACCGTGTACTCGGTCAAGGTGATCAATATTGGCGACGCGACCCTGAAAATTCCGTCGGCCCCGATCCTCGCCGGCGGACTCTGTCAGGACGGCGTGACATCCGCATTCACGCTTGAAGTTCAGGCCGGGGCTGAGTTCCCATACCAGATCGCGCCCTCCGATGACGTTCAGGAAGGTGAAAACGCCGCACTCGAATTGACGGTCAGGTTCAACGACCCGACCGACCTCTGCAGCAAGAATGCGACGGTCAAGATCCTCAGCAACGACGGCGATACCGAAGAGCTGGTCATCAACATAACGAAGGCCGTCGTTGAACCGAATATCGCGGTCAACCCGAACCCGGTCGACATGGGATTCGTGCCGGTGGGCCCGTCGGCCTTCGAGGACACGATGTATATCCAGAACACCGGCCTTGCGCCTCTGGAGATCAGTCGCGTCGACGTTATCAAGATGGCGGACGGCTTCTCGTTCGTATGGCCATGTGAACGCAAGTCGGACGCGGCGGGCACCGAAACCTGGGCGACCGACAAGGACGCCCGAATCCCGATCGCCTATGATCCCCCCGAAACCGGCATCAGGATCGACGACACGATCTGCGCGTCCCCGGTGGTCGTCGACCCGGCCAGCTCGGTCGGCATTCCGGTCTTCTACACCGCCATTTCCGAGACGCCCGCCAGGGCCATCTTCCTTCTTTACAGCAACGATCCCGACTTCGATGCCTCCAGGGGCGAGTCCTACGAGGCCACGCTGCAGGCTAACTACGGCGGACCGTGCCTGCTCGTCAACCCGAACCCGATCGACTTCGGCACCGTCGTGGTCGGCAATGGCACCGAGGACCGCAACGTCATTATCACCAACTGCGGTGACGAAGAGCTCTCAATCCATGGTCTTTACTTCTCGCAGGGCACAAGTTCGGAATTCACGATGGACATTTCCCCCGCCACACAGGTGTCCGAAAGCAACCCCCTCAAGGTGGCCGCGGGCATGACCACGTCGATCCTGGTGAAATACACGCCTACGGACGTCAACAAGGATCAGACGGGAAAACTGGTTCCCGATCAGGGTTTCCTGGTGTTCGACAACAACTCGCCGCGCCAATCGCTTCAAGTTCCGATCAATGGCCTTGGAGCCGAGGCCCAGTGCGCGGTCTGCGCCTTCTCGATGCAACACGCCGATTCCAAACAGATAATTCTCGACGGCGAATCGATCATGCCTCAGGAAGTTATCCAGTTCGTTAACAACAGCACGGATCCGACTTTCGGCGGGGCCATCGCTTCATGCGACTGGACGGTCAAGCAGCCGGCCGACTCGGTGTCGGTCTTTGTGCCGACCGCAAGCGTGTGCATTGACGCCTCATTCCAGCCCAACATCGTCGGCGAGTACGAATTCTGCCTGGAAGTCTTCAACAACGATGGCTGTTCGGACAAGTGTTGCCAGACCGTCAAGGTCGAGCCGCCCGAGGGCTGCCATATCGAGCTGACCTGGAACACCCCGGCCGACACCAACCAGGGCGATGAGTGCTACCTGTCCCGGGACTGCGGAGCCGACATGGACCTGCACGTCGCTCATCCGATGGCGACCGGCGATTACAAGGACACCGATGGCACGCCTTACGGCTACTTCGACCCCGATTACGACTGCTACTGGTTCATCACCCGACCGATCTGGGACATGGACAACGCTTCCGACTGGGATCACCAGCCGAACCTTGATCGCGACGATACCGACGGCGCGGGACCGGAAAACTTCACCTACAAGAAGCCGGATCCGGACGTCTCGACCACACCTCCGAACTGTTACCGCGTCGGGGTTCACTACTACGATGATCATCTGTTAGGGAAGTCCTACCCGACCATCAGGATCTTCGTGAACAACTCAGAGCCGGTCTATGAGAAGCAACTCACGGACGGCATGAACATGCTGGACATGTGGGATGTCGGCCGTCTCTGCTGTTCGAACACCGAGACACCGTTCGTGGAAAGAACGAACCAGGATGGTTCCCCGCACATCGCGACCGATTACCCGGACGAGACTTTCCATGAGTAGTTTTGGGGAACTCAGTTTTTCGACCCCGAGGTGACAGATGAGAACGACACGTAACGCGGCATTCATACTCGCGGCATTGACCACTGTCATCGCCGCGTGCAGCGGTGGCAGCCAGGGCGACAACCCACAGATCGACCTCGATCCGACAGGCATAGACGTCCAGATGACCTCCATCTACAAGGTCAAGGTGATCAATTCCGGCGACGCAGACCTGGTCCTGCCCACGGCTCCGGTGCTGGGCGGCGCGCTCTGTCCCGACAGCAACGCGACCGCGTTCTCGCTCGAGATTCAGACCGAAGCGACCTTTCCGTATTCGATCGCCCCGACCGACTCGGTTGGCGAGGGCGAAAACGGATTCCTTGAACTGACCGTCCGGTTCAACGACCCGACCGATCTGTGCCCGAAGACCGCCACGCTGACTATCGCCAGCAACGACGTGGACAGCGATCCGCTGATCATCAACATAACAAAGGCGGTGATCGAGCCGAACATCAGCGTCGATCCGAACCCGCTCGACCTCGGTTTCGTCACCGTGGACGGCTCGACGATCCAGGACGTCATGTACATCCAGAACACCGGTCTGGCCGCGCTCGAGATCAACCGGGTTGACGCGATCAAATACTCTGACGGTTTTGGCTTCCAGTGGCCTTGTGAACGCAGGACGGACGCGACCGGCACCGAGCAGTGGATCGCCGACGCCGACGCGATCATTCCGATCACCTACGAAGACCCGGCGACCAGGCTGACCATCGACGACACCATCTGCGCCGCGCCAGTCGTGATTCAGCCGATGGAGTCCCTGGAACTGCCCGTCTTCTACACCGCGCTGACCGCCAACCCCGCCAAGGCACAGTTCCGCTTCTACAGCAACGACCCCGATTTCGATCAATCACTGGGCGAGGCTTACGAGGCATCCCTTCAAGCCAACATCGGCGGTCCCTGCCTGGTCGTGACGCCGGCGCTCGTCGACTTCGGCGCGGTCGTGGTCGGCACAGGCGTCAAGGGTGTCCAGGTGCAACTGTTCAACTGCAGCCCGGACACCGACCTCGAAATCTTCGACATCTACCGCGCCGAAGGCACAAGCGACGAATTCTCTTTCGATCTGTCGACAGTCGGGACGTTCGACCTGGACCACCCGCTGGTGATTCCGGCATCCGAGTCCAGGAACATCGTCGTCAAATACACGCCAGTGGACATCAACAAGGACAATACCGGCAAGCTGATCCCCGATGAAGGCTTCATGGTGATCGACAACAACACGCCGCGCCAGGCGCTGCAGGTGCCACTGAAGGGCCTCGGGACCGAGGCGGAATGCGCTGTCTGCCAGTTCACGATGGAGGCTCTCGGTGCGGAGCTGACTGATAACGCTTCGATCAACCCGCAGGATCTGATCTCCTTCTCCAGCAGCAGCTACGATCCAACCCCGGGCGGCGGTATCGACAAGTACGAATGGACCGTGGATGGTCCCAAGGATTCGGTATCTGTCTTCATGCCGACCTCGACCTACAGGGATCCGGACTTTGAACCCAACGTGGTTGGAACCTACGAGTTCTGTCTCGAGGTCTTCAACAAGGACGGCTGCTCGGACAAGTGCTGCCAGACCGTCAACGTGATTCCGCCTCAGGGATGCCACATCGAGCTGACCTGGAATACACCGTCAGACAAGGATCAGACCGACGAATGCAGCACCACGAACCCGGACTGCGGTTCCGACATGGATCTTCACGTGGTTCACCCGAATGCGACGGGCAAGACACGCGACCCTGAAAACGGCAAGCCCTACGGTTACTTCGACCTGGACTGGGATTGCTACTGGATGGTAAAAAATCCCACCTGGGACGATGCCAACCAGGAGGATCCTCTTCACCAGCCCAAACTGGACCGTGACGACACCAGCGGCGGCGGGCCGGAAAACTGGACCTACACCATTCCCGATCCGGCTTACTCGACGACTCCACCGAACTGCTACCGGGTCGGCGTCCACTACTACGACGAGCACGGATGGGGTAAGTCATATCCGACGATTCGAGTGTTCATAAACAGTTCGGAAGCGGTCTACGAAAAGACTCTGACCGTCGGCATGTCCGGTCTGGACATGTGGGATGTCGGCCGTGTATGCTGTTCCAATGTCGAGACACCTTTCGTCGAGCGTGTGAATGGCGACGGGACTGCCCACATCGTCCACAGCTACCAGGATGAAAGTATCCAGTGACCGATGCTGGCGACTTCATCCGCACGGGAACGGTGACAGATGAAACGTACATGCATCATCCTCGCTTCGCTGCTGGCGACACTTGCCACATGCTCGGATGGGCCTGCCAGGCTGCCTGACATCGCCATCGATTACGGATTCCTGCCTGATTACGGGCAGGTTGACACCGCCGTGCGCGACCAGGTGACGTCCGATCTCCATCCGGCCGACACCGGACGTGATACGGCCGTCGATTCCACGACCGTTCTCGACGTGTCCAGGGACACCGGCCCATGCACGCTGGTCTGCCCGGCGACGTGGCTGTGCGGGCCGAATCCCTGCGGCGACGGCGAGTGCAAACCTGGCTGCAAGGCTGCCAAACCGATCTGCAACCTGGAAACCAGACAGTGCGAGCCAGAAGTGTGCACCCCTGACTGCGCGGGCAAGGTCTGTGGATACGACGGGTGCGGCGGCAAGTGCGGCGACAACGACGGAAAATGCACGGACGGCCTCTTCTGCAACTACACGTCGGGACAGTGCGAGAACAATTGCTTCCCGGACTGCGCCGGAAAGGCATGCGGACCGGACGGGTGCGGAAAGACGTGTCCACCCGGGTGCGCGAGCGGCGTCGAATGCCACGCCGACGGTTACTGCCTGGCCGAAGGCAAATGTCAGGCGTCCTCGACCGAACTTATGTGCGCGGCAGGCGACAACTCTGTCTCGGGCGAGACCTCATGGAGTATCGGCACATCAACATCGGTGCTGTTCAACTACTCTTCCCAGTGCTCGCCAGACTACAACCCGGGTCGCGAAAAGGCGTTCCGGCTCAAGGTTCCGGCCGGCACCGGCGGCCTGCTCGAGGTCGATTTCTCGCAGTCGCTGCCCGTACTCGCCAACTTCCTTGGCGTGTTCCTGATCGAAGACAAGGGCGATGGTTGCCTTGCCGCCAACTGCGTGGCTTCCGGCAGCAAGGACAACAACCTGATCTACCAGGTCCCGGCCTCCGCGGAAGAAACGACTTACTACCTTGTGGCCGACGCCAGCGTCGTCAACAATGGAACATTCACGATCACGATCAAGAAATGTGGATGGAACGGCTTCGACGCTGACGCGGTCGAGACTTCGGATCCGTGACCGCGCGCCGTTTTGCGTCAAATTCAACCACAATCTTCCATATTTCGATGTAACGACCTATAGTTACAGAGTCACACAAATCGCGGGGTGCGTCATGAGGATGTCATCTCTTCTGCTGATCGCGTTTCTGGCGGGGGCGTCCGCCCTGGTCGCATGCCATGGCTCCCAGGTGAAAAAGACGGTTGAACAACCAGCACCAGAGCCTGTCAAGAACGTCGATCCGATGGCCGGTCTCAAGTCGCGGTTCGAGACGGCTTACTTCGAGATCGGCTGCCAGGCTAACCATGGTCGAGATCCGATCAACAGCATCGTGCCGATGCAGATGCCGGTGCAGTACCTCGAAGCGATTCAGGGAACTGAAAGCGGCAAGCGCGACAGGGCGGAACGTACGGTCCGAGAGAACGGATTCGTCAGTATCCCCGAATTCCTGAACATCATCGTCAGGATGAAATCCGACGGACAGTACTGGCAGACGATTCAGGATCGATACATCGACGAACTGATCAAGTGCGCTCAATGACGGCGCGCGCTATGGCGTCTGGCGTGAATCCATACTTCACGGCGAGGACGTCGGCCGGTGCCGAACTGCCGAAGTGATCCAGGCCGATCGCGAAGCCGCGTCCACACAGGATGCCTGCCCAGGTGTCGGTGGCGCCGGCCTCGACGCACACTATCCGCCCGGAATCGCCCAGCACATCGGCACGATACTGCTCGGACTGGCGCATGAACAGCGAAAGCGACGGCATCGAAACCACTCGCACCCTGCGGCCGGTCGCTTCGATCGCGGGCAACGCCTCGAGGCAGAGCTGAAGTTCCGAACCGCTGGCGACAAGAACCACGTCCGGTCGGCCGTCCGGGCAATCCCGGAACACGTAACCACCCAGCCTGACGCATTCGGGGCCGATGCCGACAGGCCGCGCGAACTTCGGTATGGCCTGTCGGGTTGTTGCCAGGGCTACCGGTCCGCGATCGCGTTCCACGATAATCGACCAGCATCCCGCCATCTCGACCGGATCCGCCGGGCGAAGAACGGTGAAACCAGGGATCGCGCGCAGCATTGCCAGTTGTTCCACCGGCTGGTGTGTCGGGCCATCCTCGCCGACGCGGAAACTGTCGTGCGAGAAGATGAATGTCGCCGGCAGACGCATCAGGGCCGCCATTCTGGCCGACGGCTTCAAATAGTCCGCGAAGATCAGGAAGGTCGCGCAGAACGGACGGAAAGCTCCGTGCAGAACGATACCGTTGCAGATCGCGGCCATTGAATGTTCCCGGATGCCGAAATGCAGATTCGCGCCTCGGAAGTCCCGCGGTCGCACATCGCCGGCGTCCTTGATGGCCGTGTTGTTCGACGGTGCCAGGTCGGCGGACCCGCCAATCAGATTGGGCACGCCCTTGAATGCCGCCTGAAGCGACGCACCGAAGACCGCTCTGGTCGCCTTGCCGTCGGCCGACATCGCCGCGTCCAGGATTGAACGGATCACTTCGCCGGATACCTTTGAGTCATCGAAACACGCGTCCCAGACGGCCGCCTTGTCGGGATTCGCCTGGCGGTAGTCCTTGAAGGCCTCTTCCCATGCGCGATGCAGCGCGGCGCCACGCAGGCCGATCCCGCGATAGAACTCCGCCGCTTCCGCAGGGATGTGGAAACGCGGTTCAAGGGGCCATCCGATCGCTTCCTTCGTGGCCTGGACTTCCTTCTCGCCCAGCGGCGCTCCGTGGGTTCCGGCGGATCCCTCCATCGTGGCCGCGCCCTTTCCAATCCTGGTGCGACAGACAATCAAGTGTGGCCGACCGCCTCCGAGGGTGGCCGAGCCAAGTGCCTGGCGAATCTCGTGATGATTGTGTCCGTCAATCGTCTGCACGTCCCAGCCAGCGGCCGTGAACCTGCCGGCAACGTCCTCGCCGAACGCCAGATCGGTGGAACCCTCGATCGTGATTCGGTTCGAGTCGTACAGACAGACAAGGTTGTCCAATCCAAGGTGTCCGGCGAGCGAGGCCGACTCGTAGGAGATCCCCTCCATCATGTCGCCGTCTCCAGCCAGGACGAACACCCTGGCCCCGACCGGCCCGCCATCGTCAAGATTCACGCGCGCCGCAAGCATCTTCGACGCCAGAGCCATCCCGACGCCATTAGCAAACCCCTGCCCGAGAGGCCCGGTCGTGACCTCGACACCCTTAAGCATCTCGTGTTCAGGGTGTCCGGCCGCACGGCTTCCCCACTGACGAAAACTCCTGATCTCGTCCAGTGTCAGATCGTATCCCGCCAGGTGCATCAGCGAGTACTGCAACATCGAGGCGTGACCAATCGACAGGATGAAGCGGTCCCGGTCCTTCCAGTCGGGATCCGTCGGATCGAACCGCAGAAACTCGGACCAGAGCACGAAGGCGATGTCCGCCGCGCCCATGCAAGCTCCTGGATGGCCTGACCTGGCCGCCTCGACCGCATCAACCGACAGCATCTTGAGAGTGTTCACGCACGAACGCGCGAGAGCCTCGTCAACCTGAACCGGTACGACCTTGTTCACGGGAAACATTATGAACTCCTTGAGTTACAGCCGCACGACGTGAAGCTACCCTACCCTGACCAGATGGTTGTCAATCAAGCGGGTGTATCCGAAGCGAACCGCCGTCACCAGAAGCACCTCGCCGCTGGAACCGATCTCATCGAGATCGTCCAGTGTTGCCGGATCACATATGTTGAAGTACTCGACGTCGCCTCCCTGGGCCACGATGGCGGCAATCGCGCTCTGAATCAACCTCCGGGAATCCCTGGCACCGGCCAGTATGTCCCTTTCGGCGGCATCCAGCGCGCGGTTGATGCTGCACGCTCCGGCCCTCTGCTGCGGGGTCAGATAGACGTTACGCGAGGACATCGCCAACCCGCCCTCCTCACGTACTATCGGGTGCCTGACAATCTTAACGTCCAGGTTCAGGTCGCTCACCATCTGCTCGATTATCCTGACCTGCTGAAAGTCCTTCTGACCGAACACCGCCACATCCGGCATGCAGATGTTGAAAAGCTTCAAAACGACCTGCGCCACTCCGGCGAAGTGCCCGGTTCTGGTCAGACCGCAAAGATGTCCTGGAAGACGACTCAACTCGACTCCGGTCTGAAAACCTTCCGGATACATCTCCCTGGTGGACGGCGAAAAAACCCCGTGCGCGCCGGCATCTTTCAATTTCTGCAGGTCGCCGTCGAGGTCTCTCGGGTAACGGTTGAAATCCTCGGTGGGGCCGAACTGAGTCGGATTTACGAAAACGCTTGTAACGACGCGGTCGCAGTGCTTTAACGCGAGATGGACAAGAGAAAGATGGCCTTCGTGAAGCGCTCCCATTGTGGGCACCAGGGCTACCGTCAGCCCCTGAGCGTGCCACTCGCGGGTCAGCGCCTTCATTGCGCCGACCTCGCTGATCACGAACCAGTTTTCAGACATTCGAACCCCCGTCGGTCGTGCCCCCCGAATAAAGGGCCGACCCGCCGAAACTGTGTTGCGGACCAGGGAAGTCGCCATCCCTGACCTCGGAACCGAAGGTATCCACAGCGGTCACGATCCGCTCGGCCAGATTGTCATATTTCTTAAGAAATCTGGGGTTGAACCCCGGATCCATCCCAAGCATGTCGTAAATCACAAGAACCTGACCATCGCAGTTGGCAGAGGCGCCAATCCCGATCGTCGGCACCGGAACCGAACCCGTTATCCTGGCTGCCAGTTCGGCTGGCATTCCCTCTAGAACTATCGAATATGCCCCGGCCGCGGCAACGGCCTGAGCGTCCCTGACAATCGCGTCCGCCGCCGCAGAATCACGCCCTTGAACCTTGAACCCACCGAATTCATTGACCGACTGCGGCGTCAACCCGACGTGGCCCATGACCGGAATCCCAGCGGCGGTCATCCGCTCGACCGCTTCGGCCACACGAACGCCACCCTCCAGCTTCACCGCGTTGGCTCGGCCTTCGGCGATAAGCCTTCCCGCGTTACGCAGCGCCTCGTCGGAATTAACCTGAAACGTCATGAACGGCATGTCGGCAACGATGTGCATGGCATTGCCCGCGCCGCGCCTGACACATCTCGTGTGATAGATGACGTCTTCCAGTGTGACTGCCAGGGTATCCGACCTTCCCTGGATGACATTCCCCAGGGAGTCGCCGACCAGCAGCATGTCGACCGACGTACCCGCCATCAACCTGGCAAACGTAGCGTCGTAGCAGGTAACCACGACCAGCTTCTGCCTGCCTTTCATCGTCCTGATGGACGCCGCCGTCAAATTCCTCATGGACAATCCTGCTCTGCCCGGGTTCAGCCCCGAACCGTCGCGGGCATCCGAATTTGCCGCAAGGTTACCCCACCGGGGGAATCCGGGCAATAGGGACAGGGGCAGGTACAGGAACAGGAACAGGGGACAGGTTGACTTGAGGCGGGGTTTATCGGATTATTGCACCGCGATTGCGGACCATCTCATCCGGTTCGTTTTCCCGGCGCCACTTGATGGCGATTCTCGACCACTGGAGGATTCCAATGAATCTGCGCAGAACACTGACACTCGGCACATTTGCAGCACTGATGCTGGTTTCGCTTCCGGTCGCGGCACAGACCAAGTTCGGTTTTGTCGACCTGCAGAAGGCGGTCACCGAATCAAAGGAAGGCAAGGCAGCGCTCAAGAAGCTCCAGGACATGACCGAACGCAAGCAGAAGGAACTGAACAAGAAACAGGATGAACTGAAGCGCCTTGAGGACGAAATCCGCAGCCAGGGCTCGATGTGGAACGACGACATGAAGCGCCAGAAGCTGGGCGAGTACCAGAAGAAGGGTCTGGAACTTCAGGAGTACTACACCGAGAACGCGCGTGAGCTGGCCGAACGCGAACAGGAACTGACCGCTCCATTGCTCGAGCGCTTCATGAAGATCATCAACAAGCTCGGCAAGGATCGCGGCTACACCGCCGTCTTCCACTCCGGCAGCGCCATCTACGTGTCAGGCGCCGTCGACCTTACCGCGGAAGTCATCCGCCTGTTCGACGCCGGCGGCGGCAAGTAGCCACCACCCGCCCCTTTCAAACGAGGCCTTATGCGACGCTTCACAAGCGGACTGCGTCGATGGTTCCCCCCGACGACACCGTTCGTCAAGGCGATCCTTATCTCCTGTGTCGCCATTCATGCAGCCGTGCTGCTGATCGGGTTCATCAGTCCAAATCTTCAACAAATCGTCCTCGGCATCGGCACGCTGACACCGCGCTACCTGTTCCTGAAACCGTGGTCCATCGTCACGATGGCGTTCCTGCATGCGCCGAACTCGCTGATCCACATTCTCTTCAACATGGTGGCACTGGCCAGCATCGGACCGTGGCTTGAACGCGCCCTGGGAACCGCAAGATTCGCCCAGCTCTACATCATCGCGATGCTGACCGGATCACTGGTATTCGTCATCCACACGCTTCTCTTCTCGTTCTCGGCCACGCCACCGGTGTCGGCGCTGGGCGCGTCCGGGGCAATCATGGGAATCATCGTCGGCTTCGGATTCGTCTTTCCCGAGGCCGAACTGCGTCTTTTCGGAATCGCTCCCTTCAAGGCGAAAAACATCGTGTGGCTGGCGATCGGCATGGACACGCTCGCGGTCATCGCCGGCGCCAACATCGCGGTCACGGTGCACGCTGGCGGCATGCTCGGTGCCTGGGTCTTTCTGCGCCGCCCGTGGAACCGGCGTTACTGGAACTGGATTCGCGTCCGCACGACCGCGAAGGTGAACTGGTTGAAGATGAAATACCGCTTCTGGAAGATGAGAAACCGATGAACCAGCGCGCTCGCATCGCCATCTGTCTGGCCTTGATCGCGGTGGCCGCGACAGCGGTCTATCTACCAATCTTCTCAAACTCGTTCGCCTGGGACGACGAATACCTGGTTCTCAAAAATCCGCCCATCACGCGCCTTTCCAGCATCCCCGGGTTCTTTTCCGGATCCTGGGCGGAAGGGGTCGACTACAAGCTCGGTCAGGACCAGAACCGTCCATACTTCAGGCCCATGGCGCTGACTTCCATGGCGGTGGACTGGGCGATCGCCGGCCCGGATCGCGTCGTATTCCACACGACCAACCTGCTGATACACATAGCCGCGGCCTTCTTCCTTTTCCT
This sequence comes from uncultured Anaeromyxobacteraceae bacterium, assembly GCA_964573455.1. Classification (GTDB taxonomy): domain Bacteria; phylum Myxococcota_A; class UBA9042; order DTJE01; family DTJE01; genus JAGOFO01. The sequence goes on from CAZNJW010000030.1 coordinate 20,199, forward strand.
CTGGCTGCGTTCGGTTTTTTCGAGGACGCCATCCGGCGAAGGCTCCGACCGTTCCGCCCTGATCGCCGCCTTCATCGGCGCCCTGCTCTGGGCGGTTCATCCGGTCTCTACCGAGGCGGTGAACCTGGTCTCGTACCGTACCAGCCTGATCTCGGGCATGACGGTTTTCGCGTCGCTCTGGCTGCTTTCGCCTGTTGGTCCCGACGCCGGATCGCCTCGCTGGACTTCGATCCTGGGCGGCACGTTCATGTTCGCGATCGGCATGCTCTCGAAGGAAACGACTCTCGTCATGCCCGGACTGCTCTTCCTGATGGATCTGGCGGCCAGGCGCCTGACCCTGCGCCGCATTCTGACGGTCTACCTGCCGCTCGGCGCCGTCGGACTTCTCTGGCTGGCCGCCAGGACCCAATTCACCGGACAGGGCGTCTTCACCTGGTTCGAGGGACTTACCGTTGCCCAGTCAGTGCTCATGTTCGGCCGCATCTTCTATCTGTATGTGCGACTCGTGCTGCTACCCTGGCCCCTGTGCCCATTCTACGACTGGGGCATCATTGGCGTGCCGCGCTCTTTCTTCGAACCCGACATCGCTGCCGGCTTCTTCCTGTTCGCGATGATCCTTCTCTCGGCCATCTTCCTCTTCAAACGTCGTCCGATCACGGCATCAGGGCTCTCCTTCTTCCTTCTCGGCCTCCTGCCGGTTTCGCACATCATCCCGTTCTTCGACGCGGCGGGCGAGCGTTTCCTTTACGTACCGCTTGCCGGAGCCATTATCGCGGCGGCTGGCGCCGTCATCGAGTCCCCGCGTCGTGAGCGCCTTGTCAAACCAGCGGTAATTGCCGCCAGCGTCATCGCCCTGGGGTTCGGCACGCTGACGTTCGTCAGGTCGAGTCAGTGGGAATCCAGCGAGACCATGCTGCGCGTCACCACACGGGACTTCCCGTCTTCGGTGTCTGCGCATCTGGGACTGGCACGCCTGCTGCTTGAAAAGCACCGTCCCGCCGAGGCGCTTGCCCCCCTTTCACAGGTCACGGAGCTGGCCCCGAACCTCGCCATCGGACACGCGCTGACAGCCGTCGCGCAGGCCCGCACCGGAGATGTCCGCGCGGCCCGCTCCACCCTGCGCCGCTCGCCGTTCCCAGAGGCCAGACAGCCCTCCGCCGTCGAGTTGACCCGCATGGAGCTTCTAAAAGCAGGTGAACTGGAACTGGCGGAACGGATCGGCCTGATGAGCCCCTGATCCCACGGTCTTGGCCGGGGACTATGGATTAACGGTCGGCCCAACGGGCCGCACGCCCATTCTGGTCCCTGCCCCCGCGTTCGATTCTGTCCTTTCAACAGGCATAGCTGCTACAATTCCCGCTCGGAACCAGCCCTTTTCATCAGCGCGGGGGAATCGATGAGAATTCTGGGCATCAATTTCAGCAACGACTCGGCCGCATCCATGATCGTTGACGACCGTGTCACGATGGCCGTCCAGGAAGAGCGTTTCCGTCGGGAAAAACACTTTTCGGGGTTCCCGGACCAGGCAATCGCCGCCTGCCTCAAATCTGTCGTTCCGGCCGGCATCAAGGCACCCGGCCTGGCCGATCTCGACGCTGTCGCGTTCTTCTGGAACCCGGCCATCCATGCCGGCGCGCCGAACTGGCGCATGTCCACGACCCCCAGGCACCACATGGAATTCATGTACGACGTGCCAAACCACCTGCTGCCCAGTGTCGGTCCGGTCCCGGAGGTCATGGAACAGGTCTTTCACCTGGATGGCGACAGACGTTTCAAGGTGTACTACGTCACGCACCACCTGGCTCACGCCGCGGGCGCCCTCTTCGCATCACCGCACGAGCGGGCCGCAATCCTGACCGTCGACGGCTACGGCGAGCGTGACGCGACCGTCATATGGTCGGGGAACGGCTCCAGGCTCAAGCGTCTCTGGACCCGCGAGTTTCCACACTCGCTCGGCTCGATGTACGCGGCGGTGACGCAGTTCCTCGGGTTCAAGGCGAATTCAGGCGAGGGCAAGGTGATGGGGCTGGCTTCCTACGGCCAGCCGGTCTATCTGGACACATTCAGGAAGATGTGTCGCCTCACGGACGACGGATACGAACTCGATCTGTCATGGTTCTCGTTCTTTACTGAACGCCCGGTCCGCTACAGCGACAGGTTCATCAACGAATTCGGCCAGCCGCGCAAGCCGGAATCGCCGATAACGAAACGCGACGAGGACATCGCCGCCAGCCTGCAGGCCATGCTCGAGGAAGCCATCCTGCACCTGGCCCGTCTGGCGAAGAAGCTCACCGGAGAGAGGGTTCTGTGCATGGCCGGCGGCGTCACTCTGAATTGCAGCGCTAACGGCCGCCTGCTGCGCGATGGACCTTTCGAACAGTACTTCTTCCAGCCGGCGTCTGGCGACGCCGGAACCAGTCTGGGTGCCGCGCTTTACGTAAACCACTGTATCCAGGGCCGTCCGCGTGAGCGTGCCGACATGCTCCTTGAATACCTCGGACCGCGTCACACGATGGACGAGGTTCTCGACACGCTGGACAAGGGTGGGATCGAATATCTGACCCCGTCGGACCCCTGGGAGGTCGCCGGGAGGCTGCTGGCCCAAGGTCGCATCGGAAGCGTCTTTCAGGGAGCCGCCGAATTCGGTCCGCGCGCGCTTGGCAACCGCAGCACGTTGTCCGATCCGCGTCCGGCCGTCATGAAGGATCGTCTGAACGCCAGCGTGAAATTCCGCGAGGCGTTCCGTCCCTTCGCCCCATCCATCCATCAGCATCGCGCCTCCGAGTACTTCGAGGGCTGCGACTTCTCACCATTCATGCTTCGCGTGTTCCAGACACGCCCGGAGATGCTGGACCAGGCCCGGGCAGTTACCCACGTCGACGGTGGCGCACGGGTACAAACGGTCACCAGGGAACAGAACCCGAACTATTTCAGGTTGATTGAATCGTTCGAGCACCAGACCGGCACGCCGATGGTTCTGAACACTTCCTTCAACATACGCGGCGAACCGATCGTCAACAGTCCCTCGGACGCGGTGAAATGCTATCTGACCACCGGAATGGACTTCCTGGTCCTTGAAGACGCCCTTCTGGTCAAGAACAGATCAATCCTCTAGCCTGTCCCCGTAGCGGCGAATTACATTCGCCGTCCAGAAAGGGCGAATTGTCATTCGCCCCTACGCCGGAATCCGTTCCCTGTCCTCGTAGCGGCGAATCACATTCGCCGTCCAGGAAGGGCGAATTTTCATTCGCCCCTACGCCGGAATCCGTTCCCTGTCCTCGTAGCGGCGAATCACATT
>CAZNJW010000031.1:0-13463 GCA_964573455.1 uncultured Anaeromyxobacteraceae bacterium
TGGCGCCATCAAGGGCGGCCAGCACCTGGCCTATCCGCAGGACACGCCGCACGCCAACCTGCTGCACACCATGCTGGTCCACGCCGGCGTGCAGGTCGATGGCTTCGCCGACAGCACCGGTCCGAGCCCGTAGATGTAACGGAGCGCTATACCGATCTGCTTCTTCCTGGGAAGGTCAACACCTGCTATACGAGCCATGACGCCTCCAAATTATCCCTGCCGCTGCTTGTGCCGCGGGTTCTCACAGATCACGCGGACAATTCCCTGCCGTTTGACGATCTTGCACTTGTCGCAGATCTTCTTTACCGAAGCCTTGACCTTCATGGTCGCCTCCTATCGAACTCTGAAAACGATCCGTCCCCTTGTCAGATCGTACGGGGACAGTTCGACCCTGACCTTGTCACCCGGCAGGATTCTGATGAAGTGCATCCTCATCTTGCCGCACACGTGCCCGAGAATGACCACGCCGTTATCCAGCTCAACCCGGAACATGGCGTTGGGAAGCGCTTCAACAACGGTTCCCGTCACTTCGATGGCCTCTTCCTTCGCCATCATTCCTCCGATAAGCCTTCAAAACCGAGGACTTCTTTAACCCGCACGAACACTTCGAGCGGAGTACCGGAGCCCTCAACGGTCCTCAACAGGCCCCGCTCGCGGTAGTAACCGATAAGCGGCGCCGTCGTGGCGGCATATTCCTGCAGGCGGCTGCGAACCGTGTCAACGCTGTCGTCGGCACGGACGGTCAACACCGCCTCCTGGCACGCATCGCAGTGAACACCGTCCCTGGAGGGACCGGTCACCACGTTGTACACCCTTCCGCAATCCGGACACGTTCTGCGCCCCGAGATCCTGGTGACCAGCAGCTCGTCGTCAACCTCGAGAAGGATGACATGGGCAATCGCCACGCCAGCCTCGTCGAGAGCCTGAGCCTGAGCGATCGACCTCGGGAAGCCGTCCAGGAGAAATCCCCTGGCGCAATCGTCCCGCGACAGGCGCTCGGTCACCATATCGATGACCACGCTGTCGGGAACGAGGTGCCCTTTTTCAATGAACGCGGCAGCCAGTTTTCCAAGTTCCGACCCGGATCTGATCTGCTGCCTCAACATATCGCCAGTGGATATGTGAGGAATTCCATACCGTTCCTGGATCAGCACCGCCTCGCTACCCTTTCCGGCACCCGGCGGGCCGAGAAGTATAACACCAAGTGCGGCCGGTGTCATCCAATACTGCTCCGTCTTCCGCGCATCCTCGGACCGCCGGCGCCGGCGAATCCGTCGTAGCTGCGGCTGATCAGATGGGCCTCGATCTGTGAAGCCGTATCCATTGCGACGCCGACGACGATCAGCAGCGAAGTGCCACCGAAGTAGAACGGCACGCCGAAGTTACCCTGCAACAGACCAGGCAGTACACAGACGGCGGAGATGTAGATCGCGCCGCCAAACGTTATCCTGGAGAGCACCTTGTCGATGTAATCGGCAGTGGCCTTTCCAGCTCGGATACCCGGGACAAAACCACCGTTCTTCTTCAGGTTGTCGGCCACGTCCACCGGGTTGAAAGTAACCGCGGTGTAGAAGTAGCAGAAGAACACGATGAAGAGGACGTAGATGAAGTTGTAGAGCATGCCGCCCGGGTTGAGCGAATTCTGCATCGTCTGGACCCAGCCGGCGTTCGGGAAGAAGTTTCCGATCGTGGCGGGGAACATGAGAATCGAAGACGCGAAGATCGGCGGAATAACGCCGGACATGTTCACCTTCAGCGGCAGGAAGGTTGACTGGCCGCCGTAGAGCTTGCGACCGACTACCTTCTTGGCGTACTGAACAGGAATCCGGCGCTGTGCGCGCTCGAAGAACACGATGAAACCGATCGTGACGCAGATCATGACGAAGATCAGGACCAGCGTCAGCGGAGCCAGATTTCCGCCCTTGAACGTCGAGAGCTGGAACGTCTGACCCACGGCCGCGGGCAGTCTGGCCACGATACCGGCAAAGATGATCAGCGAGATACCGTTGCCAATACCGCGATCGGTGATCTGTTCACCCATCCACATCAGAAGAAGAGTACCGGTCGTCAGCGACATGACCGCGAGCACCTTGAACAGGGTTCCGCTGATAATGCCGTCGCTGATCAGGTTACCGGTCTCGGCCTGACCGGAGAGTGACTGGAGCCAGACCGCGATGCTGACGCCCTGGACGATCGAGAGCGCAACCGTCGCGTACCTGGTGTACTGGTTAATCTTGCGTCGACCGGCGTCGCCTTCCTTCTGAAGGCGCTCGAGCGCCGGCACGATCACGGCCAGAAGCTGGAAGATGATCGACGCGGTGATGTAGGGCATGACGCCCAGGGCGAAGATCGACATCTGCGCAACGGCGCCACCGCTGAACAGATCGAACATGCCAAGCAGGCCCGACTGACCGTTATTGATGTATCGCTGCATCACATCGCTGTCAACGCCGGGAACCGTCACAAAAATTCCGATGCGGTACACGAGCAGCATGCCCAGCGTGTAGAGCAACCGCTTGCGAAGCTCCGGAACCTTTCCGAGTCCTTCAAGACTGTTGGCCACGGGTCATTCCTCCACCGGCTCAGACACCGGCGTCTTCCGTTACGAGCCTGACGGTACCGCCAGCCTTTTCGACAGCCGCTTTGGCCGCCGCAGAACAGGCGTGAACCACCAGATTCAGCTTCTTGGTCAGCTCGCCCTTCGCCAGCACCTTCACGCCGTGTCCGACCTTGCGAACAAGACCTGCGGCGCGCAGGGCGGCCGTATCAACGGTCGCCCCGTTCTCGAAGGCATCCAGGTCGCCGAGGTTGACGATAGCGAATTCCTTGTGGTCCATCGGACGGAAGCCGCGCTTGGGCAGGCGACGCTGCAGGGGCATCTGTCCGCCTTCGAAGTAGGCCGGCTGGCCCTTGCCCGTGCGGGAACCCTGGCCCTTGTGTCCGCGACCGGATGTCTTGCCGAGGCCGGATCCGGTACCGCGACCAACGCGCTTGCGAGCGTGAGTCGAGCCGGGGACAGGCTTCAGGTTTGAGAGTTCGTTAGCCATTATGCGATCTCCTTGCCTTCGAGGCCCCTCTTGGCAAAAGCCTCCTCGGGCGACGAGAGGTTCTTAAGCGCGTCGATGGTCGCACGGACGACGTTATGCGGGTTCCTGGATCCAAGAACCTTGGTCAGCACGTCCCTGACGCCTGCCGCCTCGAGCACCGCGCGAACCGCTCCGCCGGCGATGACGCCGGTACCGGGCGCGGCCGGACGAATCAGGACCCTGCCCGCGCCAAAGTGCCCGATGATGTCGTGCGGAACCGTGCCGTCAATGATCGGAACGGAGATCATCGTCTTGCGAGCGCGCTCGGAGCCCTTCCGGATTGCCTCGGGTACTTCCTGAGCCTTGCCCAGGCCGTAGCCCACGAGTCCGTTTCCGTCGCCGATGACGACGAGGGCCGCGAACGAGAACCTGCGACCGCCCTTAACGACCTTGGCGACTCTGCCAAGATGAACAATGTGTTCCGGCAAATCTATTCTCTGCTGTGATTCGGCGCTCAAGACGTCACCTCCGATCAGAATTTCAGGCCGCCCTCTCTGGCACCTTCGGCCAGAGCGGCAACGCGTCCGTGATACAAAAAGCCGTTACGGTCAAAGACAACACTTTCGATGCCCTTGGCCTTGCAACGATCCGCGATAAGAAGACCGACCTTCTTGGCCTGTTCAATCTTGGCCAGAGGTTCGATCTCCTGACGGATCTCCGGGGAAAGGGACGAGGCCGCAACCAGCGTGTGTCCCACGGAATCATCGATCACCTGGCAGTCGATATGCCTGCCGCTGCGGAAAACAACCAGGCGCGGACAACCCGCGGTGCCGCTGATCTTCCGGCGGATGCGGATCTTCCGAGCCAGACGGGCGGCCTTCCTGAACTGTGCAGTGCGAACTTCCACGTTAAGCCTCCACCGCTTACTTGGCTCCAGCCTTTCCAGCCTTGCGCCTTACAACTTCACCTTCATAGGACACGCCCTTGCCCTTGTATGGTTCGACGGGCCTGAGCGCGCGAATCTTCGCGGTCGTGTCGCCCAGTATCTCTTTGTCGATACTGGTCAGCGTGACCTTCAGATTCTTCTCGGCAACAGCCGCCTTCACCACTCCGGGCAGTTCGAAGTCCACTGGATTCGAGTAGCCCAGGTTGAGGATCAGACCGCGTCCACCCGCCTCAACCTTATAGCCGGTGCCGGTGATGACCAGGGTCTTCGAGAACCCCTTGCTGACGCCTTCGACCATATTGGCGACCAGCGTCCTGGAGAGACCGTGCATGGCCTCGCCGTTCGGAAGGTCGTCATCGCGCAGGACCTGAACCATTTCGGGTTCGATCTTGACGATGGCACCGGGAATCTCCCTCGAAAGGGCCCCGAGCGGTCCCTTCACGGAAACCACCTTGCCGGTCAACTTCACCTCCACCCCTTTCGGAATCGGGATGGGTTTCTTACCAATTCTGGACATTGTCGTCCTCCGAGTTCCCGACCGGCAGCCACCGGTCCGGGCTGGACCCGGCCAACCGGGTCATCATCACATCACCAGACGGTCAGCAGCACTTCGCCGCCGATGCCGCGCTTCCTGGCCTCTTCACCAATCATCAGACCCTGGGGCGTCGACATGACCGTCACGCCCAGGCCCTTCTGAACGCTCGGTATGGCATCCTTGCCGACGTAGACGCGCCGACCGGGCTTGCTCGCGCGCTGGATTCCGGTAATCACGCTTTCACGCGCGCCAGCCCTTCCCGCACGCTGGACACCGGACACAGCGTCGACGCCGTAGTTCCGGTACTTCAGGTAGACCTTCAGGACTCCCTGGAGCTTGTCCTCGATGACCGAGTATTCCTCAATGTAACCCTGTTCCTTCAGGATCCTTGCGATTCCAACCTTCATCCTGGAGGACGGGATCTCGACCGTCTCATGTCCGGCGAGAATAGCGTTCCGGATGCGAGTCGCCATGTCCGCGATGGGATCGGTATTCATAATTCGCGCCTCCTACCAGCTCGCCTTGATTACACCGGGCAGATCCCCGCGAAGGGCTGCGTTCCGGAAACAGATACGACACATGTTGAACTTGCGGATGTACGCATGGGAACGACCGCAGATCGGGCACCTGTTGTAAGCCCTCACAGCGAACTTCGGCTTGCGGGCCGCCTTCACTCTCAATGACGTCTTTGCCACGGCAGTTACTCCTATGCGTTGGCCTTGCGGAAGGGCATACCGAGCGCCTTCAGCATGAACAGCGCCTCTTCATCGTTGGCGGCGCTGGTACAGATCGTGATGTTCATTCCCTTGAACTTCTCGATCTTGTCGTAGTCCACTTCCGGGAAAATGATCTGTTCCTTCAGACCCAGCGTGTAGTTACCATGGCCGTCGAAAGCGCGGGTGGACACGCCCCTGAAGTCTCTGACGCGCGGCAGAGCCACGTTCATCAGGCGATCCAGGAACTCGAACATGCGTTCGCCACGAAGCGTGACGCATGCGCCGATCGCGTTGCCTTCCCTGACCTTGAATGCCGCGATGGACTTGCGCGACCGCGTCACGACGGGCTTTTGACCGGTAATTGCAGTCAGCTCCGTGACCGAGGTCTCGATAACCTTCGGGTTCTTGGTCGCTTCCCCCAGGCCCATGTTCACGGTCACCTTGAGCAGCCGCGGGACCTGGAAGACGTTGCCGTAACCGAACTGCTTCTGCAGCTCCGGCACGACCTCTTCCTTGTACTTCCGTTCGATGTTCGTCATATCTTCCGCCACCTGTACTGGCGCCCTGAGGCGCGTCTAATCCAGGACCTCACCGGTCCGGGCAGCCACACGAACCTTGCTGACCTTCCCGGCGGTCTCGCGAGTCTCGAAATGGACCCGCACGGGCTTCCCGTCCTTCTTGGAGAGCACGGCAAGCGCGCTCATCGGAATCGGGGCGGCCTTCTCGACGATGCCACCGGTGGGATTCTTCGTCGTCTTCTTGCTGTGCTTCTTGATCATGTTCACGTTCTCGACAACGGCTCTGTCCTCTTCGGCGTGAACCTCAAGAACCTTTCCCTTCCGGCCCCGATCCTTGCCGCGGAGTACCTGAACCTGATCTCCCTTGCGTATCTTCCTCATCACAGCACCTCCGGAGCCAGCGACACGATCTTCATAAAGCGCTTCGCCCTGAGCTCCCTGGCGACCGGTCCGAAAATACGAGTACCGACCGGCTCGCCTGCAGGGTTGATCACGACCGCGGCGTTCTGGTCGAAACGGATGTACGTTCCGTCCGCGCGGCCTATTTCCTTGGCAGTCCGGACAACCACGCACTTGACGACGTCGCCCTTCTTGACCTTCGCTCTCGGAATGGCTTCCTTCACGCTGGCCACGACTACGTCGCCGACCGTCGCGTAACGGCGCCCGGTTCCGCCCAGGATGTGGATGACCTTCATGCGCTTGGCGCCTGAGTTGTCAGCCGAAATGAGGCTCGTTTCTTTCTGGATCATGGTCTACCTCGACCTGAAAACATCGGCCGCGATGGCCGAACCACTCCGCGTCACTTCGCAGCCGCGTTGTCCTTTACGACCACACGCCAGCGCTTCCGGGCCGACATGGGCCGGCATTCCTCGATCACGACCGCATCGCCCGGCTTGCACACGTTGTTCTCATCGTGCGCCATGTACCGTGCCGACGTGGTGATGAACTTGTGATACGTTCTGTGCTTGAAGCGCCTCTCGACGACCACAACCACCGACTTGACACCCGCGACGCTGGCCACGGTGCCCGTGAACTGCCGCTTATGCCTGTTGTGAACTGCGTTTTCCATTGCAACCCTCACTTACCGGCACGCCGGTTCATCTCGGTGAGAACACGCGCCAGGTTACGCCTGGTGGCCTGAACATCCGCCACATGCGAAAGCTGGCCGGTCGCGAGCTTCATCCGCATCTTGAACATCGCTTCGCGGTACTGTCCTTCCCGACGAACAAGCTCTTCCGTGGTCAGCGCCCGGATTTCTTCACTCTTCAGCGCTTTCATCTGATCTCTCCACGCTTCAAAACCTTGGTGCTGATCGGCAGCTTGTGGCCGGCAAGACGCATGGCCTCCACAGCCACTGCCTCGTCAACGCCCTCGATCTCGTACAGAATCCTGCCTGGCTGGATTACCGCCACCCATTCTTCCGGGGCTCCCTTACCACGCCCCATACGGGTCTCGAGCGGCTTCTTACTGATCGGCTTGTCCGGGAAAACGCGGATCCAGACCTGACCGCCACGCTTGACGTGACGGGTCATCGCGATTCGCCCTGCCTCGATCTGACGAGCGGTAAGCCACCCGCACTCCGTGGCCTGAAGACCGTAGTCGCCGAAGGACACGTCGGAACCGCGGTAAGCGATCCCGCGCATCTTGCCCTTCGCCTGCTTCCGGTGTTTAACTCTCGACGGAGAAAGCATCTCCCTACCTCCCGGGACCGTCCGAAGGACGCCCCCTCGAAATCCAAGCGACCGACTACTTCTTCAGGACCTCGCCCTTGTACACCCAGACCTTGACGCCGATCTTTCCGAACGTGGTGCTCGCTTCCGAGAAACCATAATCGATATCGGCGCGCAGTGTGTGCAGCGGGACCTGACCTTCGCGATACCACAGAACCCTGGACATTTCGGCTCCGCCGAGACGCCCCGAGCAGCGGATTTTGATACCCTTGGCGCCGCCCTTGATCGCCAGGCCGACGGCGCGCTTCGTGGCGCGACGGAAGCTGATACGGCGCTCAAGCTGCTGGGCCACGGACTCCGATACGAGCTGCGCGTCCAGTTCGGCTTTCCTGACTTCCTGAATGTACGGAACCACTTCCTGCGTCGTCAGCTTCGAAAGGGCAAGCTTGAGACTCTCGATGTTCTTGCCCTTGGGACCGATCGCGACACCGGGACGTGCCGTGAAGATGTACACCTTCACCTTGCTGGCGGTCCTTTCGATCTGAACCGACGAGATCCCGGCGGCGCCCATCATCTGCCTGACGGTCTTGCGGATCTGCAGGTCCTCGAAGGTCCAGCGGCCGTAGTTCTTGTCCGCGTACCAGCGCGAGTTCCAGTTCTTGATATACGGAATACGGAATCCGATTGGATGCGTCTTCTGCCCCACGGCGTCCTCCTACTCTTTCTCGCCAACGACCACTGTGACGTGGCTCATGAACTTGTTGATCCTGTAGACCATGCCGCGGGACCGATGATGGCCGCGCTTCACCACGGGACCCTTGTCCACGAAGATTTCCTTCACATACAAGCTGTCAACATCGAAATTGCCGGCCTGCTTTGCAGCGGCGACCGCCGAGTTGATCACTTTGTACAGCGGCTCAACAGCGGCCCTCTGGGCGAACCCCAGGATCGCGTTGGCCTCGTCCACACGCTTGCCGCGCAGCGCATTCGCGACCGTGCGCACCTTGCGGGGCGACATCCGGATGTAGCGGGCAACAGCTCTGACGACGTGTTCTTCCATCTGGCCCTTCCTCACTTCTTCGTGGTCGCCGATCCAGGCGCCTTACCCTTCTTGTCCGCCCCGGAATGTCCGTGGAACGTACGCGTGGGGGCGAATTCCCCGAGCTTGTGGCCGACCATGTTTTCGGTCACGAACACGGGGATGAACTTCTTGCCGTTATGAACGGCGAAATTGAGGCCCACCATTTCCGGAAGAATCACGGAACGCCTGGACCACGTCTGCACTGTCCGCTTCTTGCCAGAGCGAATCTGGGTCTCGATCTTCTCGACCAGATGCTTGTCAATGAACGGTCCCTTCTTTACTGACCTGGGCATGTCCTACTCCGTTCTACTTCGCGTTGCAGCGCTTCACGATGAGACGATCAGTCCTCGTGACGTGCCGAGTCTTATAGCCCTTTGTCGGCTTGCCCCACGGGGTGCACGGATGACGTCCACCGGAGGTCTTGCCTTCACCACCGCCCATCGGATGATCGACCGGGTTCATAACCACGCCGCGGCTCTGGGGCCTGACGCCCTTCCAGCGGTTGCGGCCGGCCTTACCGATCGACATATTCTCGTGCTCGCGGTTCGAGACTTCGCCGAGAGTCGCTCTGCATTCAGCGAGCACCTTGCGGAGTTCGCCGGACGGCATGCGCAGCAGGCAGTGGATACCCTCGAACGCCATCACCTGGGCCGAACCGCCAGCCGAGCGGACAAGCTGTCCACCGTGGCCTGGCTTCAGCTCCACGTTGTGGACCTGCGAGCCCTGAGGAATCGACCTGAGCGGCAGGCAGTTTCCCGGACGGATCTCGGCGTGCGTCGCAGAGATAATGGTGTCGCCAACCTCAACGCCGGCCGGGCAGAGGATGTACCTCTTCTCGCCGTCGGCGTAGTTCAGCAGGGCGATTCGGGCCGAACGGTTCGGATCGTATTCGATCGTCGCCACCCTGGCTGGCACGTTCTCCTTGTCACGCTTGAAATCGATCAGACGGAAGAGCTTCTTGTGGCCGCCACCACGATGCCTGGAGGTAATCCGGCCGTAGTTGTTCCTGCCACCCCTGTCACTGGCGCCGGTCGTCAGCTTCTTTTCGGGCTTGGAAGTGGTGATGTCGGCGAAATCGTCGCCTTCCATCCCACGCCTTCCCGCTGAAGTCGGCTTGTACTTAATCAGTCCCATCTTTCAGCTCCCAGTCGGCCTTTTGGCCCCGTGAAGATCAAACACCCTCAAAAAGGTCGATCGTGTCGCCCTCGCGGAGGGTGACCATCGCCTTCTTCCAGTCCGGACGGCGGCCGACGTGGCGACCAACGCGCTTCTGCTTGCCGCGAACGATGCTGGTCCTGACCGCTTCGACCTTCACCTGAAACACGGCCTCGACCGCTTCCCTGATCTCCTGGCGGCCCACCTTCAGCGGAACCTCGAAGTGATAGGTGTTGCGGCGCTCCTTGTCGACGTTCGCCTTCTCGGTGATGATCGGGCGCCGAATCACGTCAAACGGACTCTTCATGATTTCAACGCTCCTTCTATTGCAGCAACGGCGTCCTTCGTAACGAGCAGATTCGCGTACTTCAGCACGTCGAACAGATTCAGCCCGCTGCTGGACAGGAACTTCGCCGTCGGCAGGTTACGGCAGGACAGGGACAACTCCCTGTTTTCCACGTCCACGAACAGCACGCTGTTCATCTTGAACGTGTCCATCACGCCCGCCACCCTCTTCGTCCTGATCTCGCCGAGCTTCGCGGAATCGACGACGGTGAAGCCGCCCTCGCGAACGCGATCGGAGAGCGCGGAGATGAGAGCCGCCCTCTTGACCTTCTTCGGTACCCTCACGTCCCATTCACGGGGCTGCGGTCCGAAGATCACGCCACCGCGACGGTACATCGGTGAACGGCTGTCGCCCTTACGAGCGCGGCCCGTGCCCTTCTGCCTGAAGACCTTGCGCGTCGAGCCGGCAACTTCGCCGCGTTTCTTGGTCTTGACAGTTCCCTGCCGTTTGGAGAGAAGCTGGGCACGGATAACCGCGTGGTACAGGTACGCACGCGACTCGGCGCCGAAGATCTCGTCCGACAGCTCGATTTCACCAACCTTCTTTCGGTTGAGATCGAAAACATCCATCGTAGGCATAACTACCTCGCCACCATCGAAGGCCTAAGCCTTAATCTCCACGTCAACACCCGGGCTCAGATCCAGCTTCGTGAGCGCATCAAGCGTCTGCTGGGTCGGATCAAGAATGTCGATCAGCCTCTTGTGGGTCCTGATCTCGAACTGCTCACGGCTCTTCTTGTCCGTGTGCGGAGAACGGAGAACCGTGTACCGACTGATCTTGGTCGGCAGCGGTATCGGGCCGGCCACCCGCGCGTCCGTCTTCCTGACGGTACTGATGATTTCGCCCACAGACTGATCGAGAATCTTGTGGTCGTAGGCCTTCAGCCGGATGCGAATCCTCTGAGTCGCCATTCTAGGTGCTCCTCCCCGCGTTGATTACGCGCATCTGAACTTCCGCAGGAGCGGGTGCGTAATGCAGGAATTCCATTGTCTGGGTTCCACGCCCCTGGGACAGGGATCGCAGTTCCGTGACATAACCGAACATTTCCCCGAGCGGAACCTCGGCGCCCACGACGTGCAGACTGTCCGAAGTGTCCACCCTCACAACCCGGGCACGCCTGCTTGACAGGTTTCCCAGGACATCACCGAGGTATTCGGCGGGAACCGTCACCTCAAGCGCCATTACGGGCTCGAGGATGACCGGCTTCCCGCGGGCGACCAAATCTTTGATCGCCATCGAGCCGGCTACTTTGAACGCCATTTCGGAAGAGTCGACCTCGTGGAATGAACCGTCGGTGACCCTTACCTTGAAATCGATGACCTGGAATCCCGCAAGAACTCCAGCTGCCGCCGATTCCCTGACGCCCCTTTCAATCGCGGGCATGAATTCCTTGGGAATCACGCCGCCAACGGTGGCGTTCTCGAACACGATGCCGCCACCGCGCTCGAGAGGTTCAATATCCATGACTACATGCGCGTACTGACCGTGGCCACCTGTCTGCTTGACGTAACGCACCTCGGCCTCTGCCGGGCGGGTTACGGTCTCGCGGTAGGAAACCTGCGGCTGTCCGACGCGTGTCTTCACGCCGAACTCGCGACGAAGCCGATCCACGATGATGTCCAGATGGAGTTCACCCATGCCGGAGATGATCGTCTGACCGGTTTCCTCGTCGACTCTGTATTTGAATGTCGGGTCTTCCAGACCGAGTCTGCGGAGAGCGCCGAAAAGCCTGTCGGAATCATTGGCGGAATCGGGCTCGAGCGCAATGTTCACAACCGGTTCCGGGAACTGCATCGTTTCGAGAACAACCGGGTTGCTCTCGTTGCAGAGGGTATCGCCAGTGATGGTACCCTTAAGCCCGACCACTCCCCCAATCTCACCGGCACGCAGAATCGAGACTTCCTCACGCTTGTTCGCGTGGATCCGGACGAGTCGATTGCACCGCTCGCGCCTGTCGCTGCTGGCGTTATAGACAGTTTCGCCTGCCTTCAGAACACCCGAGTACACACGGACGAACGTGAGCTGACCGACGAACGGATCGTTCATCAACTTGAACGCGAGTCCGCAGAAGGGCTCATGGTCCGAGCAGGATCTGGTCTCTTCGATCGATTCGCCGTCCTTGTTGACGCGCACACCCTTGACCGGGGGCAGGTCAGCCGGGGAAGGAAGGTAATCGACCACGCCGTCCAGCAGTGCCTGAACGCCCTTGTTACGGAAAGAAGAACCGCAGAAAACCGGAATCACCTCGCATGCGAGCGTTGCCGCGCGGATTGCGGTCCGAATCTCCTGGATCGACAGATGCTCGCCCGCGACGTACTTGGTCAGAACCTCGTCGTCGTATTCCGCGACCGAGTCGATCATCTCGAAGCGCGCCTCTTCGGCTGCAGCGGCGAGTTCACTCGGAATCGGGACGATCGAGAAACGTGAGCCGAGCACGTCCTGATCCCAGATGTATGCCTGCATTTCAACCAGGTCCACGACACCGCGGAACGCGGATTCGGCCCCGATCGGAATCTGCATCGGAACAGCACGGGCCCGCAGCTTCGAACGGATCTGACCGACCACGCGACGGAAGTCCGCGCCGGTTCGATCCATCTTGTTGACGAAGGCAAGCCTGGGTACACGGTACTTATCGGCCTGGCGCCACACCGTTTCAGACTGCGGCTGAACGCCACCGACCGCGCAGAAGACCACGACTCCGCCATCAAGGACGCGCAGTGACCGCTCTACCTCGACTGTGAAGTCCACGTGTCCGGGGGTGTCGATGATATTGATCGACGCCTCCCGCCAGAAGCAGGTGGTCGCGGCCGAAGTTATCGTGATGCCGCGCTCCTGTTCCTGCTCCATCCAATCCATCTGCGTGTCGCCGGAATCGACGTTTCCGAGGCGATGCGACGAGCCGGTGTAGTACAGCACACGTTCGGTAGTCGTCGTCTTACCGGCATCGATGTGGGCCATGATGCCGATGTTGCGAATTCGACTGATGTCGTATGCTTCCGCCACGTCAGTTAACCCCGGTTACAACCGCCTACCAGCGGTAATGCGCAAACGCCTTGTTCGCTTCAGCCATGCGGTGCGTATCGTCACGCTTCTTGATCGAGTTGCCACGACCGTTGAAGGCGTCGATGATTTCGGCCGACAGCTTCTGAACCATACCCTTCTCGGACCTGGCCCTGGAATAGCCAAGCAGCCAGCGAATCGCCAGCGCGGTCTTCCTTTCGGGACGGATTTCGACCGGGACCTGGTAGGTCGCTCCGCCAACGCGGCGGGACTTGACCTCGACCTGCGGCTTGATCGTCTCAACAGCACGCTTGAAGATCTTCAGCGGATCTTCATTGGTCTTCTGGGCGATGACGTCCATCGATTCGTAGAAAGTGGCCTCGGCGACGCTCTTCTTGCCACACTTCATCAGGTGGTTGATGAACTTCGCGACCAGCCAGTCCCCGTAACGCGCGTCCGGGAACACTTCT
>CAZNJW010000031.1:13473-23236 GCA_964573455.1 uncultured Anaeromyxobacteraceae bacterium
TCCGTTCTACTTGACGCTCTTGGCCTTCTTAGTGCCGTACTTGGAGCGACTCCGCTGACGACCGTCAACACCCTTCGCATCCATGGTTCCACGAACGATGTGATAGCGAACACCGGGGAGGTCCTTAACACGACCGCCGCGAACAAGAACCTGCGAGTGTTCGCTGAGGTTGTGGCCTTCGCCAGGGATGTAGGCGATGACCTCGAACCCGTTCGTCAGACGAACCTTCGCCACCTTCCGCATTGCGGAGTTCGGCTTCTTGGGCGTGGTTGTGTAGACCCTTGTGCAGACCGCGCGCTTCTGCGGGCAGGACTGCAGAGCCGGCGAACTGGTCTTCTTGGACTTGTTCGAACGGCCCTTCCTGATAAGCTGGTTAATTGTCGGCATCACCGTCTCCGTTTAGACCCGACCCGAATCCACCCGACACAGCGGGGGACAGGTTCCACCGCGATCACCCACGGTCCGGCCGTCCGCCGAAATCCGGGTAATCGCCCCCAACAAAGGGCAGGATATTTTAGAGCGGTTCTTTACGAAGTCAAGGCGAATTTCACTACCGTTCATTACTTTGAACAGGGTACGGTCCAGTCTGCTAGACTACGACCCATGATTGCGTCATCCAGCAGAACAGGATTTCCAATTTTTCCCCAACGATATTCAAGGCGTATCTGTCTCGCCGCTGCATGTCTGGCAACCTTCGTCGTCGCTCTCACGGGTGTGGCGGCCAGCGCGCAGGTCTCCACCATCCCGATTGATTACGCTGCGCACCAGGCTTTGAAGGCTGATTTATCCGCTTCCGTCGTGTACCTCGACATTACTCCGCGACCAGGCGCCTTCGAGGATCCGGCCATGGTCCCGCATCGATTCGGCCAGGGTGTCGTCACCATGGTTGACGGACGCCCACTGATCGTCACATCGTTCTACCTGGCGACCGAGGCATCCGCGATCACGGCCATGCCCCCTGACGGCGAGAACCGCGTTCAGGTACAGGTGGTGACCGAGGACCAGGCCGCCGGTCTCACCCGTCTCTCGCTGCCCGAAGGTCTGGCAGGCGCCTTGAAGCACCCACCTTTCCAGCCGGGCTCGATTACCGGTCCGGACCTGGAAAGGAATCTATTCTCCGTCACTCCGGTGACACCGGGAATGACGGTCCTTTCCGAGACCGTGGTCACCGAACGCGCTCCTTTTCCAATGGATTCCTTCTTCATGGTTCCGGGAACACTTCCTGCCGGCACGGTCCTCTTCGACAGGCAGGGTATCCCGTGCGGAATAGCGATCAGGGAGTCCTACTCGGGCAGCCGCTTCACCTTTGTTGCATCGTTGACGCCCCCACCGGCCACACCCACGCCCGATTCGGCGACGGAGACAGTTGATGCACCGTCTTTCTGACCCGCGCGCCATGATGGTCGATTTTTGCCGCAGCGGTGGCCTGTTCACGGACAGGCGTTCCGTTCTGGCGGCGGTCTCCGGCGGCGCGGATTCTGTGGTCCTGCTGCACCTTCTTGCGGAATCTGCGGACGAGCTGGGCCTCATCGAAATCGCGGTCGGACACGTGAACCACGGGATACGCGCGGAGGCCGGACGGGACGAGGCATTCGTCGCCAGGCTGTCCGCGGACCTCGGTATGCGCTGTTTCATAGCCCGCGTCGACGTACCGACCATCGCGGGCGACGAAGGCAGGTCGATCGAGGATGCTGCCAGGCTCGCCAGGTATCGTGAACTCTTTCGCATGGCGAACGAAAACGGATTGGAAGCCGTGGCGACCGGACATACGATGACCGATCAGGCAGAGACGGTCCTGATGAGGATGATCCGTGGGACGGGGCCGCTCGGACTGGCCGGCGTCGCGGCCCGGACCGATGACGGGCTGGTCAGGCCGATGCTCGGGCTCACCGCCGACGAGGTGCGCCGATACGCGAAGAACCGGGGATTCGCCCATGTCGAGGACGACTCCAACTCGGATGAATACTTCCTCAGGAACAGGATTCGCGGCAGCCTGATGCCGATGCTCCGTGAGTTCAATCCGGGCATCGAGGGACTTCTGGCAGGTCTGGCGGGAGACGCCGCCGCGCTCGGCCGGCTTGTCGATGCCGTCACCGCGCCTCACGTTGCCAGGATCGATGCGGATCGCTTCCTGGTCAGGGCAGACGTTCCGGCCGACGTCGCGCCTTACGCCGTCCGGGAAGCGTTCAAACTCGTCACCGGCGAGCCCCTCGGACTTTCAAGAAAGCACATTCAGGCGCTGACGAATGCCCTTTCGACCGGTACCTGCCCGCAGCGCTTCATACTACCGCGCCGCGTGGTGGTTTTCCTCAGGCCGGAAGGGCTGCTCTTCACGCGGGACATGGAAGGCCCGCCACCCGGCAGCGCGCGTAGACGTGCGGCTCAGAATCCCCGTTAGACCGACCAGAATCACGCGGACACTGAAGAATCAGTAGAACAGCGGAAGCTTCAGAACGAAGCTGAGCAGGGTGATGATGATGAACAGCGGGATGAGAATGCAGAACGAGTACAGCATGTAACCGCCGAACGACGGCATGGCGACGTGGGCCCTGCCCTTGGCCTCGGCGATCGCCTTGACCATGAAGTTCGGACCGTTCCCGATGTACGTGTTGGCACCCATGAACACCGCGCCCAGCGAGATCGCCTTCAGGATCTCGACACCTTGTCGCGCGACCTCGGACGCGTGCTCGACACCGATCGTCTCCTTGGCCAGTTCCAGGAACACCAGATAGGTCGGCGTGTTGTCCAGGAATGACGACAGCGCGCCGGTGATCCAGAAGAACTGCCAGGGTTCCTTGACACCGAGGGCGTCGCCGTTGGCGGACAGGATGACCAGGGCCGGAATCATCGTGATGAAGATGCCGATGAAGAGAACCGCCACCTCGGTAATCGCGCCGAAGTTGAACTCGTTGTCCTCGCGGTACTGTTTCTTTGTCAGGATTATCGACAGGATGCCCAATGCGACCAGAATCCCGTCACGTATCCAGCCAACCTTGACGCCCAGAGCGCCCTTGCCGGCCTCGGTCGCCCAACCGCGGGCGACGGCGAAATCCACCACGAGTCCCGACAACGCGACAGCGGCGACCACGCCCAGGATCAGGGCGATGTTGACCTTTCCGTCAATTCGCAGCGGGACCTTCTCGGCGGTGTCGAGTGCCAGGGCCGCCGGCTTTTCCTGCTTGTAGCGGCGCGAATCCCAGATGTAGTAGATGGTCAGCAGCAGACCGTTCATCAGCAACCACTGCGGCCACAGCTTAAAGGTCCATTGGAACGGGACTCCGTCCATGAACCCCATGTAGAGCGGCGGGTCGCCCAGCGGAGTGAGGCAGCCACCGATGTTGGAGACGACAAAGATAAAGAAAACGACGGTGTGAACCTTCAGCTCGCGTTCCTGATTGGTACGCAGCAGCGGTCGGATCAGCAGCATGGACGCGCCGGTTGTTCCGAAGAGGTTGGCGATGATCGCGCCGATGCCCAGAAACGCCGTATTCACGCCGGGGGTCGCCTTCAGGTTGCCGCGAAGGACGATGCCACCGGATATCGTGTAAAGAGACCACAGAAGCACGATGAACGAAAGGTATTCGTGCAGCTTCTCAACCAGTTCGTGCGGATTCACGATCAGAAGGAAAACCAGCACGGGCGCCGAGACGGCGGCGACCACGATTCCCTTGTTGCGGTTGCTTTCCCAGAAGTGCGGGAACTTAAGCGGCATAATGGCGATCGCCAGAAGCAGCAGCACGAAAGGAACTATCGTGTAGAACGGCCAGTCATGAGCGGCTTCGGCGCCCTGAGCGCCTGACGCAACGGCCAGCGCCGGCATCCCAATCACGACGAGCATCGACAACAGCACGGAAAGAACGGTTCGCTGACGCCTGATCCCCTTGATGATATGCACGGTATCCTCCAGAAATGGACAGCCGCCCGCTGCGCCCCGCGTGACGTGCGAGCCGGCGCGATTGTAAACGGGCACGAACCTGTTTGGAATACCCCAGTGGAAATAATTGTGCGTCGTTACACAGCGTCAGAATCAGTATCTGAATGAGGACTCGCCGACGAACTCCCGGATAATGGAAGTACCTGGCACATCCTCGGTGAACACGGGCACGAAGAAACGAAGGAGCTTCAACAGCCGCTCGGCCTCGACCCAAACGGGGTCGTCGTCGGAGACCTCTATCAGGAAGCGCTCCGCGAACATCTTCAAGACGGCCGGCTCATAAACTAGGGTGGAGTTGAAGAAGACGTCCGCGCGATCCTGCCAGGGAAAGATCCATTTCTTTTCACCCGCGCGCACGCGAGGCCACAGGCGCAATGTATCCGCGGCGGAGTATCCGCGAAAATGACGGTCGCGGACGATCCGACGGATCAGTCTGATATCGGTCGTGAACACACGGTGCTGATCATCTATGCACAGTTGTGTCACGGCGGAGCAGAACACCCGGTACTTCTCGTCGTCCGGCACCGCGCGGGTCAGCCGATCGTTCAGGCCATGAATTCCCTCGACCAGAAGAATCTCGTTCTTTCCGAGACTCATCGGTGTCGTGTTCGGATTGCGCATTCCGGACTGGAACGAGAACGTCGGTGCCTGGATGGTCCGACCGGCCAGGAGGGCCTGAAGATGTTCGTTGAGCAGGTCGAGATCGATGGCCTCAATATGCTCGAAGTCGTACTCTCCGGACTCGTCGAGCGGCGTGTCCGCGCGATTCCTGTAATAATCGTCCAGCGAGATGGATTTCGGCTTGAGTCCAAGCGCCTTGAGCTGCATGCTCAGGCGGCGAATCGTGGTCGTCTTTCCAGACGATGAAGGGCCGGCCACGGCGACCAGACGGGCACCGCGCCGCGCGATCTCGTCCGCGATGGCGGCCAGTTTTCGCTCGTGAAGCGCCTCCGAGACCCTTATGACCTCTCCAACGGATCCGTCCACAATCGCGTTGTTCAGGTCCGAGATCGACTCGATTCCAACCAGCGAATTCCACCTGCGGGTCTCGCGGAAGGACTTGTACAGACTTGGCGGACAGGGGACCGGTTCGGGTTCGGTCTCGACCCGGCCCCGCCGCGGAATGTTGACGACGAGCCCAGGGCCGAGCGGATCGAGCCTGAACTGCCTGATGCTACCGGCTGTCGGCGCAACGGTGTTAAGGCAGAGATCGAACCTCTTTCCCATGCTGACGAGAGGCACCCACTTACGAACCACGACCTTCAGCAGGCCCGCCGCATGATGACGCCCGGCCTGCGTGAACATCCGGACGGCTGTCCTGTGCGGCACCCTCTCGACGTGCAGAGCTTCGTTGCGGGAGACCATGGCTCGCATCTCGGCCTCGATGGCGGACAGGTCCTCGGATGACAGCCCTCCGTCCTTGATCACGTCGTAATAAAAGGATCGCCCGAAGGACTGACCGATGCGGAGTTCGGCACCGGGAAACAGCCTCGCTACCGCCTCGCCCAGCATGATCGACAGCGTCGAACGATAGATCCGGACACCGTGGGAATCAGCGTATGTAACCGGGGTCAATTCGCACGAATCCGCGATCGGGGCCTCGATGTGCACCAATCTGTTGTTCACGATGGCGCCCAGGCAGTCCGACTCCTCTTCCGGAAAATAGCGCCGCAGGAAAGTCTTGACCCGTGTTCCCCGACTGGTCGAGAAAGACTGGCCGCGAACCGTCACGCTCACTTCCTGTGGAAGATCCAACGCGGTCACATCCATGATCAACTCCTTCAGAGCCTGATTGAACCGGAGGAATGCGACGCCATCTGGGCGACTGTCTGGTTCCTGTTGCCTATCGCGAGTACGATGGCGCCCGCGAGAACCACGATGATTCCGACTGCGTGAAACACGCTGATCTTCTCGCCAAGGATCAACACGGCGCCGATGATCGGGACGGTGTTTCCAATGATCGTACAGACCGAAGCCACGATGCTGGCGCGACCGTTGGCGAAGGCCGTCTGGTAGAAGGCCGAGCCAAGCAGGTTGAAAACTATGATTCCATAAAGCGGAAAGGCCGTCAGGATGCCGATTACCCTGACCGGGAACAACGGGGTCCCCGCCTCAAACGAGTTGAACAGGATCATGAGTGTGGCTACCGACAGATTCGCCAGACCGAATGCAAGGCCGGCGGAAACAGCCAGAGAGAACTCCTGACTGATGCCGACACGCCCCAGAAGGAAAGCCGCACCGGCCAGCAAGGCTACCGTCGAGAAGAATATGACTGTCGGCATAACGGCGGGCATCGCCGAGCCGCCCGATGACTTGACCACGCTGACCATCACAACCCCGACGAACACCGTGAATATGCCGAACCATTCGAGACCGTTGACCTTCTCCTTCAGCCATATGACTCCAACGAGCGCGGACACGACGACCGCGAGACAGAGGATCGGCTGAACGACCGACACGTCGCCACCGAGACCGAGAGCGATGACATACAGTATTGCCCCTGCGGCCATCATCGACGTGCCGATCAACCACAGCCAGTTGGTAAACAGCGTTTTCAGGATCGTCGGGATCTGACTGAAGAACTTCTTCAGAGTGATCTTCGGGAAGCTGGTTGTCATACCCTGCTTCTGGAACACATTGCCGAAGCCCCAGAGGACCGCGGTCACGAAGGACAATACTACTGACATGCTTTACTGCTCCATCAGGATTCGGAACCGGACTCGCCGGCGCTGGCGGGGGCAGGCTGAGGCTGCGCGGTACCGGCGCTTGTCATGGCGTTGAGCCATTTAGACATAGCAAAAATGACGGTCGCCGAAATAAGGCAACAGACAATGAACAGACCCCAGACCATCCACAGCTCCAGGCGGCCCCAGGCGATAGCGCCGACGACCAGGAGCTGGTTGCCGATCGCGGTGGCGCCGAGCCAACCGCCCTGCATCAGGCCCTGGAATCGGGGCGGCGCGACCTTGGAAACGAACGACAGCCCCATCGGGCTGAGGAAGAGTTCGGCCACCGTGAGCACGAAATACGTCGTGATCAGCCAGTTCGGAGAGACACGATCCGGGGTCGGGCTGCCGTTCAAATCAACCGGTGGAATCAACCCGATCGAGGAAACAGCGAGCAGCACGAAGCCGGTGGCGGCCAGGATCATGCCGATGCCGATCTTGTGCGGCGTCGACGGTTCCTTTCCGCGCGAACGCAGCCAGGCGAACAGGCCGACGACAACAGGCGTCAGGAACACGACGAAGTACGGATTGAACTGCTGGAAGATCTCGGGTTCGAGCGACATCTTGCCTGCCAGGTCAGTTCCGACCGCGGCCGGTTCGTACGAACGGAAGAGCAGGAACATCAGGGCCGCGGAGGCGACCGCGCACGCGGCACCGAGCACCCGGTTGAGCGTCTTACCCTTTCTGACGGCGTAAACGACACCCAGGATCATGCCGGCGATCAACAGAAGCCCTCTGATATCGAACACCAGGTAGTTAAGGGGATCGACTCCCTTGGCGATGTAGTCACGAGCGTAGAACGTGAGTGTCAGTCCGTTCTGGTGGAACGACATCCAGAAGAAAATGACGACCAGGAAGACAAGACCAAGCGCCATCAGACGCTTCTTCTCGACGTCCCAGGGCATGGCCTCGGCCGATCCTGACGTGGCCACCGAGCTCTTGCGGTCAGGTAGCAGTCTCTTGAAGACCAGGAAAGTCACGAGGGAGATCACCATCGCGACGGCTGCGATGCCGAAAGCGAGGTTGTAACCGGTGGAAAACACGTCCAGATAATTCCTGGCGAACGCCTCGAGGTTCTCGACGCCGGTCGAGGTTACCTTGGCCGCGACCTCCTGAAGGCGCTGACCGATGCCCGGCACGGGAGTCAGCAGCGCCGACATGCGCTCTGGAACGAACGTGGCCAAATCCCCCACGGGGGCGGCATTGACCGTGTCGGCGAAACCCTGCAGGACGCTCAGGTTTCCGTCTGGGGGGGTAAAAGCCTGAACCGGGGCGCTGGCGTCGCCAAGAGAGTTGAGATAACGATGGCACAATGCGGGCAGGTCAGCGTCGTACTTCAGTCCGTGCTGTCCCAGGAACCAGTTGCGGACAAGCCGTGCGGCGTTCGGCGCGAAGACCGCGCCGATGTTGATGCCCATGTAGAACAGCGAAAAGGCGGAGTCGCGCAGCTTGCTGTACTTGGGATCATCGTACATCTGGCCAACTACCGCCTGCAGGTTGCCCTTGAACAGACCGTTGCCGAGGGCGATTGTGAAAAGGCCCAGTAACGCGAAAGGCAGACCCATTCCGGGGATGGCCAGCAGCACGTACCCGACGAACATCGTGATGATACCGACCTGAATGGTACCCTTGTAGTTCCGGGTCTTGTCGGCGATGATGCCGCCGACCAGGGCCAGCGCATAGATCAGGAAGTAGAACACGCTGTAGATGGCACCTGCCCTGTCCGAATTCAGCCCATACTTGGCCTGAAGAAAAAGGACCAGGATGGCCATCATCGTGTAGAAGCCGAATCTCTCGCCCATATTGGCGAAAAACGCGACTATCAAGCCTTTCGGGTGTTCCTTGAACATCGGATGCCTCCTAAAGACTGCGTAGGTACTCGCCTGCCCTGCGACGGCGATTTCGGATTCTTGCAGGTCTGGCCGTCCAGTTCAATGATGAACACGAAAATTCCCTGATCGGCCCCGATTGCGGCCGGTCGGCAAGCCGCGTGGAAAGGCTTCCATTGAGCATTGACTCAGAACCTGAGATGCTCAACGATCTTGATGTCATTGGAATTCTCACGGAGGTTGCATGTCTGCCAGGCTGATAGGATCCCGGTTCAAATTGTTGCCCCGTTTGACCGGTCTGATTGCGGCCGGCCTGCTCCTGACCTGGTACGTCGCCTGCTCGACCGGGGTGGATGAACCAGCGTCGATAGCCAGGCCGGAAGGCAGCACGGAAAGCGCCCAACAGGCTGAATCCGGCTCAGGCGGTCTTTCTCCAGACCATATGATTCACTGGATGTCGTATTGCAACCAGTCCAATCCAACGCTGGCGTCGGATTTGTCTGCCTGGATGAACATTAGCGGAGTGAGACTTCCGGCGGCTGATATCAAGGTAAATCCCGGCAGAGAACGCATCGATGTTCCGCCTTCGCCGGAATTCGGAATCGCAGTCATTCGAATCGTTCCTCCGGCCGTATCGGGAAAGGGCGACAGGCAGCAGGGACAATGCGACAGCCTGTCTGTTCATTCCACCCTGAACGCCCGGGTATTCGTGGGCAGAGATTCGTCCGAACCGGTCGCGATGGTCAATCTCGACTCGGGCGAAGAGCATGTGATAGTAACGAACACAATACCTTTCGACTCGACGGTGTCGGTGGACTTTCCAGGCAACGCGGCCTGGGAGCCCTTCAAGGGGGCTGCTCCTCTTGGCGAATGGCTCAATCGTGGCAATGGCGACGCCGACAGATCCTGTGATCTGTTCGTGCTCGGTTCATCCGACAGGAATGAGTTGATCCCGCGCAGGGAACCTGATCGGGCTGCCGTGCCGGGGCTTCTTTCCCTTCTGTCCGGGGCCCCGTCAAAACACACGCGAGCCATGGCCGCGACGTACCTCGGCATCATCGGTGACAAGTCCGCGCTTGATGCCATGATCAACGCGCTGGAATCCGAGAAGGATCCCTGGGCACGGGCGAAGATCGCCATGGGCCTGGGAATCATGGGCGACCCGGCCGCCATCGCGGCTGTTCAGAAGGCCGCCGAGTCGACCAGGGAACACGAGGAGCTCGCCTGGATGTTCGTGGAGTCGATGAACCGCTTGAATGGTATTCGCCGCTGAC